>JAQUGA010000260.1 GCA_028684405.1 Bacteroidales bacterium
CATTTCTCATTGCATTTTAATCAATATCTCCATTTGTAACCTGTATCGATATTACTTGATCGAATGGGTTTTGCATCATATATCTCCTAACTTATCTTCGATAAGTTCCTTTTAAAATATCTGGCGATACCCTGAAATTTAGCGTTTTCGCGGTTGGCTATTCACCCTTTTTATCAGAGAGCAATTGAAGAGTAGGTTTTGTGGGGCAATTTTGTGGTTATATTATTTGCGCTCCCTGTTTATTGAATCAGGTTATGTATAATCCAGATTGTGCATCCCACATTTCTTTGTAAATTCCATTTCTAGAAAGCAATGATTGATGGTCTCCCATTTCATGTATTTCGCCATCATGCAAAACAACAATTAAGTCGGATCGCTTTGTTAATGCCAAGCGATGTGACACCATTATGGTTGTTTTCCCTTGAGAAATTTCTAACAGTTTACGATAAATCAAGCTTTCTTGTACTGGATCAATTGCACTTGTTGGCTCGTCGAACATTAAGATGTCAGCTTCTTTACAAATGGCTCGTAATATTGCTAACTTTTGTTTTTGCCCTCCCGACAATTCGATTCCGCCAAATTCCAACCCATATGATTCATTCTTTTTATCAACAAATTCATACAAACCAATACTTTGCAAATAATCATCCAATATATCTAAGTCAAGAAAATTTCCAAACAATATGTTATCTCTAATAGAAACACAATAGCAATTGAACAGTTGAGGTATATATGATGTGTTGTTAGTTACTGCATTCCCCCCATTCACTCTGATACACCCAGACGTTGGAGATAGGAAATCGAGCAAGATTTTTGCCAGCGTCGTTTTCCCTGAGCCATTATCACCGACAATTGATACGAAATCACCTTTTCTGATTTTTAGACTTATGTTTTTTAGAGCAAATGAGCCTGCACTAGGATACATGTACGAAACATCATCAATATGTATAAACTCATCATTTTTTTGTTCGAGATTATTTCTATTTTCTTTGCTAGAAGCTTTTTTTTCAAAGTCAAAGAAAGGCTTTACCATAATTGAAAATTCAGACAAGTTTCCGAACAGCGAAAACAATTGATTAAATAGTTGAGTTATTTGTGCAAACACCAGTATGGTTACGGAAAATTCAGCCAAACTGATTTCGTTAGAAACAAATAATTGAACCGCGCTAAAATATGCACCAATTGTTCCCGCTAATCTAATTATAGCGAATATTATCGAAACAAGCAGTGTTTTTCTTCTTGATTTTTTTTCAGAATTGTAAATAGATTTGCTTATTAATAACCATTTATTAAAAATAAAATCAAAACACTTTAAAATGCGTATCTCTTTAAGCAATTCACTTTTAGTTAAAAAATTTGTGTATTCGTCTTCTTCCTTTCTATTTTGAGTGTTTTTGTAAAGCAAATAACGCTTTTGTATGATCTGATATATATTATCTGCAACAGGCGACATTATAGCCAGCAGTAAAAATACGATCATAGATTTTTTTATCGAAAAGACAAGTCCGCCTATTAAACATACGCCAAGAATAGCAGAAAAAATTTCAACTACAATCTGAAATACCCTGAATATATTTATGCTAGCATTTTGGGCACGTTTTGTTTCGTTTACATTTTCAGGATATAGGTAATCCTCATATTCTAGTTTATTGCACACCTTATAAAAATACATCTTTATATTTTTTTCAAATTTTAGTAGGGTTTTATAATTCAAATAATAGTGATTATAATAATTGTAAATTAATTTTTGCAGATAAAGAAATGCTGAATAAATTAGTATCAAGCAAAGCGGTATTGCCAATTCATTTCCCGAAGCTAAATTACTCAAATGTGATACAAGAGAGGAATAGATGCGCAGTCCTAAGACAGGAAAACTAGATAGCAAAAGAGACACGACTATTAGCAAAGCCGAACCTTTGAATGTCTCTTTAAAGCAGATGCATATACATCGAATAATGTTTTTATTCATACCAGCTTCTTTGCTCCTCAAACATGTTTTTGTATATTCCATTAGGAATGCTTAATAAATTATCATGCGAACCTATTTCAGCAACAGTGCCGTTCTTAATGACGATTATTTCATCAACATCTTTTACAAAGCCTAACCTATGTGTAATATAAATTACAGTTTTCTCTTTAAGTAATTCATTGTTTGCCTTAAATATCCGCAATTCTTCTAAGGGGTCTAAACTTGCAGTTGGTTCATCTAAAATATATAATTCAGATTCTATAAATAACACTCTTGCTAAAGCCAAGCGTTGCCATTCTCCCCCTGACAATTCCTCTCCGCCTTCTTTTAAAGTTGTTAATTCGCTATCGTGTCCGAGATCCATTTTCGCAACTCGTTTCTCCAATCCAGAAGACTTAATAATCTTATCAATTGTTTCTTGATGTTCCACATGCTCTGAAGATGATAATGTTATGTTTTCCTTTACCGTTGCAGGATATCGATTAAAATCTTGAAATAGAACCGTTGGCGCAGCACTCCTAATTATTGTTCCGGATATTGGGGTATAGAGGTTGCAAATCAGCTTTACAAGTGTCGTTTTACCGCAACCATTTGCCCCCACTATTGCGTATTTTTTTCCGCGTTTAAACGAGGCATCAAATTTATTTAACACCATTGTTTCATTTGCAGGATAGTGGAAAGAAACCGAATCCAAGGAAAGTAGCGTTTGACGATCGGCATTTTCATCAATTTTGAAATCACTATTTGGATTTGATTTTTCAATAAATTCATTATAATCAGCAGTGAATCTTTTATTCTGAGTCACTTTATCAATTACGCTTACCGCACCAAATATGTTTCCAATAAGTCCGATTAGATAACCTATGGCTGAAATAAAAAGGCCTATTGAGATTTGTCCAGCAGAATATTCATAGAGCAAAATTAACAAGCAAGCACTGACATAAATAAAAAATATTGTATCGTTTAAAAACTCAAGCCTAATCCGCTTTTTCCCGAGGATTCCATTTTTATTGCTTGCAAAATCAAATTCATATTCGAATTTATTGAGAAAAAACGGAAGGGTAGAAAATGTCTTTTTTTCTTCTATAAATTCTTTGTTTGATAGAACTCCAGAGAAATAATTATACTTCCTTGTATTCTTTATATATGTATCCCAATAATCATACATCAATACAGCCAATCTTTTAGAGGCATGTGCCGATATTAATGTTACAGTCATAATAAGCAATGTCAGTAATAACACTCCCAATATTGTTGCATTTGGGAGAAGCAAAAAATAAACCCCCAGTACCCCGACCACTGCCGTAGCAATTTGTTCTACAGAAGAAATAAAATCTTGATCT
>JAQUGA010000045.1 GCA_028684405.1 Bacteroidales bacterium
TTGGTTTATGCCGATGGAAATTATGTTTTGCCCAATCTAATAATTGGACAATTACATAATTCCTTTCGGTGTAACGAATAAAGATGCAAGTGATTTACCATGCTTATGTTTATTTATACATTGTAGCATCGTCACATGTGAATCTTTCGATACAAGAACTTAAGTTTTATCGCTCATTCGGGATTAAATTTGTAGTTTTGTGGAAAATTTTGACAATGACTAAAGTTTATCCTATTATTGCTGAACACTGGAAAATTGACGGTGGAACTTGTTTTGGAGTCGTGCCAAAATCGATTTGGAGTCGATATGTAAAAACCGACGAAAACAATATGATTCCCGTCTCTTCGCGTTGCCTCCTCATTTTTTCGGGCAATCAAATAATTTTGTTTGACACCGGAATGGGCAACAAACAAAGCGATAAATATTACTCTTTTTCGCAACCATGGGACAGAGAAAATTTTCTTCCACAACTAGCAAAACATGGCGTAAAACCAGATGATGTTACAGACGTTATTTTCTCGCATTTGCACTGGGATCATACGGGAGGTGCGAGCTATTTTGACGAAAATGGAATTCTGAAGGAACGTTTTCCAAATGCTCAATACTACTGTTCAAAAGCCAGTTGGGAATCGAGTCAAAATCCTAATTTTAGAGAAGCCAAAGCTTTTTTTGAAGAAGATTTATCCATTCTCTACAATTCGGGAAAACTAAATTTGATTGAAAAGGACACTTATTTTAATCCTGATATTTTTATAAAATTATCCGACGGTCACACTCTTGGTCACATCATGCTAATTATGGATACCAACAAGGGGAAACTGGCATTTACCGCCGATTTTATTCCCCTCAAAGAGCTTGTTCCTTTAGCTTGGATTTGCAGTCAAGACATTCATCCAATGGAAACATTGAGAGACAAAACAGCTTTTTTGAACGAAGCTTGCGATGGCAACTACATTATTATGTACGGTCACGATTATTATAATGAATGTTCGAGACTGAAACGTACCGAAAAAGGTATCGTAGCCACCGAATCATTCAATTGGAACGACATTTAAAACATTTTAAAGATATGAGAAAAATCAACATTGCATACGCCGAAATCCCTGGTTACAATTGCTTTGGGTGCTCAAAAGAGAATCCCATTGGATTGAAACTGGATTTTTATGAAACCAAAGAGGGAGTATTTGCCGAATGGCTTCCTACAAACGATTACGAAGGATATCACAATCATTTGCATGGCGGAATTCAGGCAACTCTTTTGGATGAAGTTGGCAGTTGGATAATCCCTGTGAAGATCGGTTCTTCGGGCGTAACGCGCAGTTTAAATGTAAATTATCTAAAACCCATTTATGTAGATCATGGAAAAATTACCATTTCTGCAAAACTGCTTCGGTATGAAAAAAACATTGCTACCATAGAGGCAAAAATTGTAGACAATGAAAACATCGAAAGGGCAAATGCGATGGTCGAATATTTTGTTTTTCCTGAAGAGATCGCTCGGAAAAAATTTCATTTCCCTGGCAAAGACAAATTTTAAAAACGGATTCATAGAACCTCCTTAAAATAAATTGCAAATAAAGAAATTCGACAAGAATCAAAATAAAACACTTCTTAATCGAACATGCGGTTGTTGGTTCCTCTTGAGTCTTCTTTGAATGCACTGCAATCCGTTTCGACAGTTAAGGGCGTAGAAGGCTGGGCAAATTGCTTTGTTTTATCCAATCGCAAAAGCTTATCATTGTAGCATCTTTGAATAAAATCTGCCCAAATTGGAAGTGCCATATTAGCACCTTGTCCTAAAGCTGTAGAACGGAAGTGAATGGCTCTATCTTCGCAACCAACCCAAACACCGCAGGCAATATCGGGAGTATAACCCATAAACCAGCCATCAGAGTTGTTTTGCGTAGTTCCTGTTTTGCCGGCAATGGGCATATCTAATTTGTAGCGATAGCGTAAACGCGAACCGGTTCCACCTTCAACAACACCTTGCATCAAACGCACCATCAAATAGGCGGTTTGTTCATCAATGGCTTCTCTGGATTCCATCTGGAAAGACTCAATAACATTTCCTTTATTATCACAGATTTTTGTGATGTAATAAGGTTTAATATATACACCTTTATTTGCATACGTTGAAAATGCTGCGGTCATTTCTGCAACGCTAATGTCGGGAGTTCCCAAACAAATGGAAGGAACCGCTGGAACTTCGGAGGTAACTCCAAGTTTTCGAATTAAATCGACCACTGCTTGGGGTGAATATCTTTTTATCAAATAGGCCGAAACATAATTAACGGAATTTGCCAAAGCCCATTTCAAGGAGACCATTTCGCCTTCACGGGCATCGTTAGAATTACGAGGAGTCCATCTTGAACCATCGTCCATTTCAAAGGAAACGGGCACATTGGGCACTTCCGAGCAAGGCGAAAGTTCGCCTTGCTGCATGGCTAAAGTATATACAAAGGGCTTGAAAGTAGAACCCACCTGACGTTTGGCTTGGAAAACATGATCAAACTGAAAATGGCGATAATTGATTCCACCAACATAGGCTTGAATTTTTCCTGTTGAAGGTTCCATTGCCATCACGCCCGTTAGTAAATGCATTTTATAATAAAGTATGGAATCCCATGGACTCATAATTGTGTCCTTTTCGCCTTGCCATGAAAAGACGCGCATGGGTGTTTTTTGCATAAAATTCTCTGCAATTTTAGCTTCAGAAACTCCTGAATTTTTGAGTGTTGCATATCTGGGCGATCGTTTCATCGCCGAAGTCATCAAACGGTCTTGTTCTTCTTTGTTTATGTTTGCAAAGGGAGCATTCCGTACGCCTTTCCAATGCTTAAAAAAAGCGGGCTGCAGATCGTTGGCCATGTGATTCTCCACGGCAGCTTCGGCGTGGATTTGCATTCGATAATTAATTGTAGTGTAAACTTTCAGGCCGTCTTTGTATATATTATACCGTGTTCCATCGGGTTTTTCATGCATATCACACCATTTAATAAGTTCCTGGCGGAGATATTCGCGAAAATAGGTAGAAACTCCAGCCGTGTGATCCTGCACATTAAACCTTGACAAATCGATGGGCAATACTTTTAATGAGTCGTACTCTTCTTTTTGGATATAATCGTATTTTGTCATTTGCTTCATCACCACATTTCGTCGGCGGATGGAATTTTCTGGATTACGCGTAGGGCTATAATAAGTTGGAGCTTTAAGCATCCCAACAAGCAATGCGGCTTCTTCAATATTTATTTCAGAAGGCAATTTGTCAAAATATGTGCGTGAAGCCGATTTAATTCCATGAGATAAATTACCAAAATCAACCGTGTTAAAATACATGGCAATAATCTCTTCTTTGGAATAATTTCTTTCAAGTTTAGCTGCAACAACCCACTCTTTCAGCTTTGTAAACAGCAACACAAATTTATTGGCTCCTTGTTTTCTGGGAAACAGGTTTTTTGCTAATTGCTGGGTAATGGTGCTTCCTCCTCCTTTATGAGTGAAAGTAGCAACCCCAAAAGCAACACGAACCAAAGCCTTAAAATCGACTCCAGAATGTTTGTAAAAACGAGCATCTTCGGTGGCCAAAAGGGCATTTACCAAATAGGGAGAAATATCGCCATAATTAACATTTGAGCGGTTTTCGATATAATATTTACCAAGTAAATGACCATCCTCAGAGTAAACTTCTGTTGCCAAATTTGTTTGCGGATTTTCCAACTCCTCAAATGAAGGCATAAACCCTAACCATCCCATGGAAATCAAAAACAGAAGGAAAAAAACCAAACCGAGTATTGATGCATAAATAGTCCAAAAATATCGAATCACTTTTCGGGAATTTAAAAACCCATCTTTTTTACTTTTTGCCATTTTTAAAAATTGAAGGTATTTATTATTCTTTTGTTTCCAATGAAATTCCAATGTTCGAGATTCCTTTTAGGGGTTCTTCTCTCATGGCTTGCCGTATGTCAATTTGATAAACACCCTCTAAAGGAAAACGCAATTGAGGTTTGAAAAGTATTTTTGAATCTCGGTACTTTCCCCTGCCCTTGCCATACCATTTACCAGATTTTTCAGCCAACAAGCACTCTAAAGTGTCTTTTGCAATTTGCCCGTTGGGAAAGGTCGTGTTCACAAATAAAAACAAATTGCAGTATGCATAATCGACATGATTTCGTACATGAATAAACATATTGAAAACATCCATCGTGTCGTTTATCATAATTTCGTGTTTCAAAAGATGATCCGAACTCCACTCGTCTTTTACAATTGTTTCATTATGTTCGTAATACACTGATTTATCGCAAGAAACAAGAGAAAAAAGAACTAAAACAAGGATGCTAAATCGAATTATTTTCATAGGACTAATCTTCTAAATTTTTATCAAAACGACCTAAATCATCATCAAGAATTGGAACATTAAAATCGGTTGATTTTTTATTTGTTTCTGCATAATCTTCAATGCATTTCACGGGTTTTCCAGTAGAATTGCGTTTGATTATTTCGTTTACTTTATCAATGGGAATCGCAAATAAGTGGATCAGATCGTCTTTGTATGCGTACCACATTATTTTTTTAAAAACATCTGACTTTTGGTGAATTGCATCGCCTTTGTCTGTTTTTAAGACATAATTACTATCTGGAAAATGTTTCAACTCTTCAATATAAGACGAATATTCATAATTCAGGCAACATTTGAGTTTGCTGCATTGTCCTGCTATTTTTTGAGGATTAATGGATAACTGTTGAACTCTGGCCACATTTGTTGTCACCGAGTTAAACGAGGTCATCCACGTAGAACAACACAATTCTCTTCCACAAGAGCCAATTCCACCAACCCTGGCTGCTTCCTGGCGAACTCCAATTTGACGCATTTCGATGCGAACCCGAAAGTTTTCTGCCAAAAGTTTAATCAATTCCCGAAAGTCGACTCTGTCTTCTGCCGAATAATAGAAAACGGCTTTTGTACCATCTCCCTGATATTCAACATCGTTTACTTTCATTTCTAGATTTAATTCTTGCGAAATTTGACGTGTTTTAATAACAGTTTGATTTTCCTTTTCAAAAAATTGTGCCCATTTTTCCACGTCCGTAATACGAGCTTTTCGATATACTTTTTTAATATCTGGATGATCAGGATTAAAGCCCTTCTTTTTCATCTGAAGCAAAACGGCTTCTCCCGTCAAAGAAACAATGCCAATATCATGACCTGGGCTGGCTTCTACAGCAACAATATCGCCCTCTTGAAGAGTAATTTCATCAGGTACTTTGAAAAAATCTTTGCGGGTATTTTTGAATCTAACTTCAACCATATCCACCACTTTTTTATCTACCGAAACAGGAATGTCCGACAACCAATCATACACGTTTAATTTACAACACTCGTGCTTATAATTCTCAGAAGAAGGCATACTGTCCTTGGCTTTTGTTGTAAAACCTCTGGATAAATATTTATTATCATAAATGGAAATTGACTCATTTCCAAGATCGGAAGTAACGACGCAATCATATACACTCTCAACTTCATCTTCCGAGGGCGTTAGTTGCCCAAGCTCTTTGCTCTCATCATCAAAAACTTCTGTAGGCTTAGGCTTTTCTATATTATTTGGTTCCATTGTATTTTTTATATAAAACTGAAATACAAAATTACACAATTTAACGGAATTTGAAGACATTTGTCTGCTCTTTTTAAATATATTAGTCATTGGAATAAAAAAAAGCAATTATCAATTTCAATAAATCTTTGAAAATTATCTTTACTTTTGTCCAATCAACCAATTACATCATGCCTTTTATTGATAAAATATTAAATTTCAGAAGTTTATCCATTGTTGGAATGGAAAAAAATACGGGAAAAACGGAGTGCTTAAATTATATTCTCAGACAACTCAGAGAGCGTAATTTAAACTTTTTCATTACATCCATTGGCATCGACGGAGAATCTGTGGATCAAGTAACAAATACCCAAAAGCCTGAAATAGAGGTGTTTGAAAATTCATATTTTGTCACATCTGAAACACATTACAAACAACGTCAAATTATTTCCGAAATTACGGATGTTAGCAAAGAGAGAACCTCTTTGGGTCGTTTGGTTACCGCAAAGGCACTAAATTCCGGAAAAATCATATTGTCAGGACCTTCAAATACCTCCCTTTTGCAAAAGTTTATCCAGAAATCAGTCGATTATGACACCACTATTTGCATTATTGATGGAGCTCTGTCACGACTAAGTTCAGCCTCTCCCATTGTTAGCGAAAGCATGATTTTAACTACAGGAACAGCCGTTTCGGCTAATATTAAAACTTTGATTAATAAAACTGTTTTCACCCACAACTTAATTAATCTGCCACAATTTCAATGCAATCACACCGAAACACTAAGCGACATAAAATCAGGACTTTGGGCAATTGACTCTCAAAATGAAATTCATGATTTAAAAATTCCATCCGTATTTTTATTATCACAACACAAAGAAAAGATATTTGAACATGGCACTGTTTTGTATGCTTCTGGTGCAGTGAGCGATAAGATGCTAAATTTTTTGAAAAACCAGAAACATTGCTCAGATATAACTCTGATTGTCAAAGATTTTACCCGACTCTTTATCACCAAAGAGGCCTACCATGGATTTATTAGAAAAGGAGGAAAAATCAAAGTTCTACACAAAACTAATCTTATCGCTGTTTGCATCAACCCCACTTCACCCCAAGGAATTGTCTTGGATTCAGAAGAGCTAAAAAATAGTTTGCAGAAAGAATTAGATGTTCCCGTTTATGATATTTTTAAGTTAGATTAAGGGAAGAAGATTGAGGAGAGATTGAGGAGAGACCAATGACAAAGCGGATATTTACAGTTGGAAAAATAAAAATCCGTAAGAATTTCTTCTATCTATTTAAATAAAACAGCCTCTTCATTTTTGTATTCACAAATCTCGTCTCAAAGCGAGCTTTGGATTCATGGGATTACGTCCTTCGTTACGCTGCGAACATGAAATACACAAAAAATTATTACCGAAAATCCAGCTCGGGATTACGTCCTTCGCTACGCTACGAACGTGAACCCGAGGGGGGAAGGCTTCAATCAAAACAAAAAAAGAGACAAGCCTCTTCATTTTTGTATTCACAAATCTCGTCTCAAAGCAAGCTTTGGACGAGATTTGTGAATACAAAAATATCCCGCAAGCGGGATATTTTATTTTGATTGGCGGAGAGATAGGGATTCGAACCCTAGGGGCTATGACACCCAACGGTTTTCAAGACCGCCGCAATCGACCACTCTGCCATCTCTCCGCTGCAAAAGTACAAATAAAATCAATTATTAAAAGCTTTTTTGAAAATAAATGAGAAATAAATATTAATCCTTTGATTTTCAATCTCTAAATTTTTTGTTTTGTAGTGTTTATTCAGTAATTTTGTGCTCTTAAAATAATTTGTCATTAATTTTAATATTTAAAAAACTAAAAATAGATGCCTATTTACTTGCTTAGTGAACAATAGTTCATTAATTTTGCCATGAACTCAAGTTCATTGATTAGAAATCACAAATTAAAAAATAGATATGAATACAAAAAACAAAGGTTTTAACACCAAACTAATTCATGCAGGAGCATTTGAAGACGAATTCGGAAGTGCTACTGTTCCCATTTATCAAACATCAACGTTTAAATTTAAAAGTGCTCAACACGGAGCAGATTGTTTTTCTGGCAACAGTAATGGTTACATATACACTCGTATTGGAAATCCAACGATACGAGCATTTGAACAAAACATAGCGGAACTCGAAAATGGTTATGACGGAATTGCTACTTCTTCAGGTATGGGCGCAATAAGCAGCGTTTACATGGCTTTGTTAGGCGCTGGTAGTCATATTGTAAGCTCGGACGCAGTATACGGTCCAGCAAGAGGCATTTTAGAGCAAGATTTTTCGAGATTTGGAGTAGAATCTACTTTTGTAAATACTTCAAAAATTGAGAATATTATTCCCGCTATTAAACCCAATACAAAAGTTCTATACATCGAAACTCCGGCAAATCCAACCATGGATATTACCGACATTAAAGCCTGTGCCGAAATTGCAAAAAAACACAATTTAATTTTAGTGGTCGACAATACATTTAGTTCTCCCTATTTACAAAAACCTTTGGATTTAGGCGCCGATGTGGTATTGCACTCCATTACTAAATTCATCAATGGTCATGCTGACATTGTGGGCGGTGTAATCGTTGCAAAAGATCCCGAAATTTATAAAAAGATTCGCCACTCCATGGTGTTTATGGGATGTAACATGGATCCAACACAAGCTTTTATGGTTCTTAGAGGTGTTAAAACTCTGGGCATTAGAATTGAAAGAGCACAAGAAAGTGCCATGAAAGTTGCTGATTTCTTGTCAAATCATCCAAAAATTGCCTGGGTTAGATACCCTGGACTTCCTTCTCATCCACAGTACGAACTAGGAAAAGCTCAAATGAGTGGATTTGGTTCGATGATGAGTTTTGGCTTAAAAGGTGGACTGGAAGCTGGGAAAAAACTAATGGACAATGTTCATTTAGCGATATTGGCTGTTTCTTTGGGCGGTGTTGAAACTTTAATTCAACATCCTGCATCGATGACACACGCAGGAGTAAGCAAAGAAAACAAACTAGCTGCTGGAATTACCGACGACTTAGTTCGTTTTTCAGTTGGAATCGAAGATGTAGAAGATATTATTGCTGATTTGAAACAAGGACTTGATCTTGTGTAATTGTTATTCCTGCACTAAAAAAAGACCAAACATGATTTTGTTTGGTCTTTTTTTGTAAGAAAAATCAAATTTTCACTATCGATTAATTTTTATAAGTTTTCGATTAATAATAGTATTTTCAGATTGAATGTTCAAAAAATACAATCCATTATTCAAAAACCCACAATTGATTATCGTTGTGGAATTGTTTTCGAAAGATTGAAAAACAATTTTTCCATTCATGTCAAGTAAGGTAAGCATAGAATTTGCTGGAATATTTTCCACCATTACTTCATCCGAAAATGGGTTTGGATAGACATGAATGCTTTCGTTATCACTTACTTCATCAATTCCAACTCCCCAACAAGAAGTAGACGATGGCACCCAAACGGGACCATTTTTTAGATTTCCATTATAATTATTTGGACCTAAATCATGAGCAATGGTTCCTTCTCCTTCATTAAAATTCCAATAAGCGGCTAAATTTGTTTCAGTTCCAATCATTTTAGTCATATAATTATTGGTTATTTCGCTGGGAGTTCGAACCGTTTTCCACAAACGAATCTCATCTATCACTCCTTTGAAATAAGAAGCTTCTGCTGGATTAGTTGCCATATACCTGCCTGCATAAAGTCCTGTTGGCAATGTGCTCCAAGTAATACTTTGAACGTTGGTAGAAATCGTTTTGGATTCAACCAAATTTCCATTCAGATAGAATTTCACTGCTTTTCCATCATATGTTGCTGCTACGTGACTCCACTCATTCAGCGGCAAAACAGCACCCGGCAAATCCGACCAATCGGCAACAGGCATAGACAAAGGTTGAATTAAAAATCGAAGTTTACCATTTTCATAACCGAATCCATAACCATTTTTAACCGTTGAAGTTAGGTTCATAAACGATATTGGATATCCTCTCTCCTCATGGGGATTGATCCACGCTTCCACTGTAAAACCTGATTGAAAACGCAATACGGAGCGATTTCCAAAATCTACATAATCATCCGTTCCATCAAACTTGATGGCATTGCAAGGATCAACATATGCTTCCACGGTGATGTATCCTGGTTTGAGTATTTCACTAGTTTCACCATACGCATTTGAAATTGAAAGCTTAACATCGTATGTGCCAGGAATTGAATATGTCACATTTGGATTTAGCACATCGTAAACCGAAGGAGTTACGCCTTGTATCGTCCATATCCATAAATTGGGGTTTCCTACTGATAAATCGGTAAAAAGCACAGAACTGCCTTGATTAATGGTGGTTGACGAAGCACTGAAATTAGCTTTTAAAGGCGGCGTGTAAACAATTTCAGATTTAGCAACAAACATGTCAAAATTACCGTTGCCATTGATTGTTTTTCCATGGAAATTAGCATTGGTAGTAAAGCGTCCACAAATTTGAGCAGAACCATCAATGTTCACATGAATTCCACTTCCAAATGCGGCACCGCTACCAACAACGGGTTTTATCCATTGAAAAACCCCACTATTGTTGTATTTTGCAATAAAAGATCCACTAACTGATGGTTTGGGAATAAAAACATTATTTATGGTCAAAGAGTCACCATAAAAACCTGTAATAAAAACATTGTCAGCAGCATCAACACCAATGCCAAAAGATCCATCGGCTGAAGGAGTACCCATTTTGTTTAACCAAATGGCAGTGTTTGCATCGGAAGACAACTTCGTAACAAAAGCATCAGTTGAGCCTGAAGAGGCAACCATCAATGATCCAAAATTTAAATTTCCAGAAAAAATACCAGAAATTAAAATCTCACCACTGCTATTCACAATTAATGAATTGCTTGCACTTTCCTCCGAAATAGATGCCGAAAACTGGCGTGACCAGATGAAAGCACCACTTGTATCATACTTAACCAGAAACATATCTTGGTTTGAAGCTCCACCAGAATTGGAAATAAGTCCTCCTCCTTCAAAATTGCAGATTCCAGATATGCGACCGTTTAAAAGAATTTTATTGTCATGAGAAATAGCTAAAGAAATTGGAGTTTCATCGCCATTATTTCCATGAATTCTGCGAACCCACGATAAATTTCCAGCAGAAGTGAATTTTCCAAACCAAATATCATCATTTCCTGTAGAAGTAAGAGAGGTGTTTTCAACTTTTACAGTTCCCGAAAAAGAAGCTGCTATAAAGATATTGTTGGCAGCATCAACAGAAAAAGTTCGAGCGTGCCCACCTAGTTTTTTCACCCAAATTAATTCACCGATATTGCTGTATTTAGCAATAAAAGATTGGGCACCATCAGCAGTGTTTAGTTGTGTTGTGCCAAAAAAAGCATTGGCTGCATGCCAACCTAAAACAAGAATATTACCTTGCTTGTCTATTTTAATATCCAAACCTTTGTCATTGGCATTACTACCGGCTTTTTTAGCCCACTCAAAATTCCCGTCACTATTGTATTTAGCAATAAACATATCACTTCCTCCCGAAGAAATCAAGCTGTTTCCAGAACCAAAAGAAACCGTTCCATTGAAACTACCGGTAACATACGAATATCCAGAATTGTCACGACAAATTGCATTGGCTCGGTCGTCTCCACTTCCACCAGCATTGTTTACCCATGCCCAGTTGGCTTGAGAATAAATTCCAAGAGAAATAAATAGGAATAAAAATAACGATAAAAAGTTTTTCATAAAGATTATATTTGATTAATAGCTTATAAATTCATTAATGATGAAGCGTTTTTCATCATCTACATTGCCACAAAAATACAATTTTTTGAAGTTTAACAAAACTTAAAATGTTAAGAATGAATTTTCAAGCTGACAAAAATGAGTAAACACTACCTAACAGAAAGGTTTACAGGACAAAATAAGAAACAAAAATGTTTTTTTATAAAACATGGTCATCTGTTGTTTTCACCATGTCCTATCCCGTTCGATTAGCGTTTGAATATTTCGCTCCGACCTGATTTTGGGAAAGATAAGAACTTCTGATGATGTTTTTATCTACTATTTTAAACATTGAACAGCTAATAATAGTCTTTTAGGTTACAAAACAATGGGCTTAGCAGATTCTTTCTTTTGTTTCATAATCACCAAGATGCAATAATTATGAATAATATTTAAGGCTTGATCTTGAGCAAAAACAGGTGTATTTTCGGTATCGCAATCTGTTTGCACCCATATTTGCGTAAATCCCAAGCGAATCGCTTCTTCTGTAATTCTATCGGTGTCTTTTTGATGCGTAACCAACACCAAAGCAGTATCTTGAGGATTTAAATCGGAAATACTAGAAATACATTTATCGCCATCAATTTCATCGGCAAATGGATTTACCGGAATGGCATGATATCCTTTTGCTTTTAGACGTCTGTATATAATATTGCCGTATTTTCGAATATCTCTCGAAGCACCTACTACGGCAATTTTGGGTGTTTCGAAAAACAAATCAATCTTTTTTTTCTGAATCATGATGGTCAAATTAGAGTGTAAAGTTAGGATTATTTTGTAATCTCTTTAAAATGACATCAATTAAAATAATTATTGTTACTTTGCAAAAAAAAATGTCAGACATTCCACAGAAAAATAATCCTTTACACGGTATCACTTTAGAAGCTATTCTAGTGGCATTGGTAGAGTTTTATGGTTGGGAAGAATTGGGAGAAAGAATAAAAATAAACTGTTTTACAAAAGACCCAAGCATAAACTCAAGCTTAAAATTTTTAAGAAAAACTCCTTGGGCTCGTACAAAAGTTGAAAGTCTCTATTTGTATATGCTTCGCCAAAAAAAGAAAATGGACTTATTGTAAAAAAAATAAACTTGTATTATTTTGAATAATATTCCAGTTTTTCTTTTCTAAGATGCACAGCAAATTGTTGCGATACTCGAGTAAGTAGATTTTCTTTTGCTCTCACATTTTCCACTTTTCGAGAATTCCCAGTATAGGTTCTCATTGAAGCCTCTCTAACATATGTATATGCAGAATCAGGTTCATTCAAAAAATAAAACATCGAACCACTTATCAAGAGAAATTCTTTTTCACGTCCTTCACTGTAACTCCTATCTATCAGCATTTTTTGAGACAATTCCAATGCTTTTTCGCGATATTCTTCGGCTTCTCTATCATAATCTTCACGCTCAAATTGATATGCACAAATACGATAAAATCTGCACCAAAACTCATCGTCTAAATCTTTGTTTTTATATATCTTTTCTGCAATTAACAAACGGTCAGTAACATCCATATCAAGATATGATTTAAATCTACCGACAGCCAATCCTGAAATATCTATATCTTCAATCTTTTTTACAAAATTCGTATCGACATTAAAAAAATCATCCATCAAAGCGGAATATTTGCATTTTGTACACGCAAAAACAGATTGATGCTGGGTAAAAGGGAAAAAAACAAGCTGATATTGAGCTTCTATGTCTATCGTGACAACATTGTGAACAGGAACATAATAATACTGCTCATGGCGACAAACGGGACATTTTAAATTCTCTTTTTTCCACTCTGTTTGAGCGTTTAAAAAGGTGGATAGAAAGAAAAATAGTAATAAAAAATATTTTTTCATCTCTATTTGTTCTGATTTACAACGGTTTATACGAATATCGTTTATAAAAGTTACAAACAAAGCTACGTAACTCATTGAAACAAGCTACTATAGCCATAATAAACATTAAATTGTGCATAAAAAAATGACAAAAATCAACTATATAATTCAGTCTTATATTACTTTGTCTGTCACAAACTTAAAACCTAACATCGTATGAAAGAAATCAAAAAAACTAAAATTTTTGTTTTAGACACCTCTGTTATTATATATAATCACGCTTCTATTTTCAGTTTTGAAGAGAATGATGTTGCAATTCCTATCACTATTTTGGAAGAGTTAGATCAATTTAAAAAAGGGAATGACATTAAAAATTTTGAAGCTCGTGAATTTTCAAGAATCATAGATAAATTGTCGACCAACCACTCATTGCACAATTGGATTCCACTTGGAGAAGAGTATTTAGGAAAATTCAAGGTCGTTTTTGCGGATAAAAACCTTTCGGTAGATGCTTGTGAGGTTTTTGGTGAAGACAAACCCGACCATCGCATTTTAAATGCCGTAACATGGCTGCAAGACAAACATCCAGACCGACAAGTTATTTTGGTTACAAAAGACATAAACTTGCGAATTAAAGCCAAAGCACTTGATATGATAGCTGAAGATTATGA
>JAQUGA010000261.1 GCA_028684405.1 Bacteroidales bacterium
TAGCATTAATTTTTAGATTATAAAGTTAATCATTTATGAGGAAATACGTGCTATGCAAATCATTGAAAATCAGGGAATAATCACTATAAAAGGGGATAAATTTACCCATTAAAAAAGTCCCCGAATTTTCCCCTTTACTATGTGCGAAATATGCCTTTTTATGCATTTCTCTGCACATAAAAAAACCGCTAAGAGTTTAATTCTCAGCGGTTTTCCTTGTTTTGCGTTGTGCTTGTGTAGTCCGTAGGGGAATCGAACCCCTGTTGCCAGGATGAAAACCTGGTGTCCTAACCCCTAGACGAACGGACCTTGTTTCTTATGTATTCTGGAGTTTTACTTCCATTTTTATTGTAGTCCGTAGGGGAATCGAACCCCTGTTGCCAGGATGAAAACCTGGTGTCCTAACCCCTAGACGAACGGACCTTGTTTTTAAAAGAACGGTGCAAAATTACAAAAATAAACCACAACTCCAAACCTTTTTTGATTTCTAAATAGATATTTTGTAATTTTATCTGATAATGTCATCATCTGCCATAAAACGGAAGCCCATTCGCTTGGCAGTTTTGATTGTAGTTGATTGAATTTCAGTTTGTAATATGTCAAGCACAGAGATCTCTTTTACATTTTCATAAGAAGGTGTTAATAGATCAAAATCAATGGAATAATTTATGCCAGCATCTAAAATATTGGCAGCGGCAGTGTCGTCGAAGTTGTTTTTAGAAAAATTATTTGCAATCATGCCTATTTCTCTTTTCCCTTCAATTAGAAAATGATTATCATTATTAATGAAGATTCTTCCAACAAGGTAGCCCGAATCGTTTATTCTATTGTATTTAAAAGAGTCGGCTAGGAAGTTGTAAATATGTATTACTCCGCAGTATGATCTGTTTATGTCTTCTCTTACGTATGGTAATCTGTTAACTTCATGAGCTCTGGGGAATTCAAAAATATTTGAGTGCATCATAAATAGCAATACGTCCGTCGAAAATTCTAATTTAAATTCATGTTCAATATCTACTTTAATATCTACCTTTATTAAATTGTTTTTGCTGGCATAATGTTCATCCCAGTTTTTTTTAAATAGTAAGGCTTGTTTTTTTAGTGCTTCAAATGCTTCAAGGGTGTTTTTGTAAATATTCTGTTTTAAGTTGCCCTTTTGAATTAGTTTTTTGTAGGTGTCAGAATTATTATATTTTATCTCTTCCATAGTTAATTGTTTTTGCACAAAATTAAAATAAAATTCCAATCAAAACTGTTTTTAGACTTATGCTTGGAATCTATTTTATCCATTTTTCATGGATAATGTCGGAATTGTTGAAAAAACCATTATTTTTGCTAAAAAAATATAGGATATGTTAGAGCTTTTAGAAATTTTGAAATACGTTGTACCATCGATAGTGGTGTTTATTACTGCTTATTATTTATTGAAAATTTTTCTGGAAGTTGAAGAGAAGAAGCTTTCATTGGAATTAAAGATGGATGCTAAAAACATTACTATTCCCATTCGTTTGCAAGCTTTTGAGCGTTTTACGATGTATTTGGAACGCATTAATCCAACCAATATGGTGATGCGTTTGCAAAAAAGCACCATGAATAACAGTCAGTTTCAGATGCTTTTGATTTCGACAGTTCGGAATGAGTTTGAACACAATGTTTCACAACAAATGTATATTTCATCGGCTTCGTGGGAGGCTGTTAAAAGTGCAAAAGAGGAAACCATCAAAGTCATTAATCTCGCTTTTGGACAAATAGATCCCTCGGGTCCATCCATCGAATTGGCTACAAAAATTATTGAACTGACAGCAGATGATTCGATGTCGCCATCTGATAAGGCTTTGGAGTTGCTAAAAAAAGATATTCGTCAATATTTTTAATTATCGCCATTTGAATATTTTTCCAATTATTTGACCCACTTCGTCAAAAATATCTAAATTATTTTTAAGAGGTTCCCAAACCGAAGAGTTGATTATAGATTGGTGAGCTTCTTTGTTAATTCCAGTTTGAATTGGGTAAATTAGAATGATGTTGGTGTGATTGAAATATTTTTCCAATAATCCTGGGATTTTGCTCATTTTGGAATTGTAGGAAATATTGTTTTTCCTACTTAATATAATGTTTAAGCAATCGTCTGTTTGAATATCTTTGGCAATAATCAAAAAGTCATTCCAGTCTTCAAAGTTTATAAATTCTGCTTGAATGGGATGTTTCTCTTTAATTGATTTAATGTAGTTGCAAGTTTGCTCCGAGGCATAAAAAACAAGTTTGGAGCTGCTGTTTTTTGAAATATTCCACATTTTAATTAACCAGAATGGAAATCCAATCTCTTTTTCTGCATTTTCGGGAACGACAACAATGTGTCTTTTTATGGTTGTAATGGGCTGTATGCTTTGGTAAATAAAGGTCGTAGTATTGCAGTTTTTTAAAATCCCCTGTGTTAAGCTTCCCAGAAAAGAATCGGATGTGACTTTTTTATTGTGCAAACCCAAAATAATATCCGTAATTCGTTCTTGATTTACAACGTTTGAAATCCCATTAATAATGTTGTAATCTGGTTCGATTATTTCGTGAAGAGTTGTGTCGTTTCCAGAGGCTATTTGAGAAGCTTGTTCTAAGAGTATTTTTGCTGATTTTTCTTCCTCATTTTTCATGTCAGGATTGACAATAACCGTAGAATAGAGTTCGTTTTTAGTTCCTTGGGTTTTTATCAATAAACTCAGATTGATAAGTTCTTCTGTGGTTTTAGGATTTCTTACAGGAATCAAAATTCGTTCTTCAATATCTACCTCATCATTATTATTTATTTGTTCTTTCAAGGCAATATTTTGAGCCCCTTTTTGAGTGGCAAAAGAGGCGATGGTACACGTGATTAGTATCATTACAATGGTTCCATTTAGCACACTGTCGTTAAACAAACGAATTGGAAGTCCTGTGTCTGTATATCCAATAATAATATTGTAACCGATGGTTACAGCGGCTAATGTGGCTGCTGCTTGGGCATTGCTTAATCCGAATATAAGAGAGCGTTCATCTCTCGAAAAAGAGAAACTCTTTTGTGCCAACCATGCTGCGATGTATTTTGATAATGTAGCAACAATGGTCATGGTGGCTGCGACAATTAGAGCGTTAATATCTTGAAAAAAAACTCTGTAATCGATCAGCATTCCAATTCCTATTAAGAAAAATGGAATAAATAATGCATTTCCAACAAACTCAATTCTGTTCATTAAAGCCGAGTTTTTTGGAACCATTTTGTTTAATGCCAGTCCCGCCATAAATGCACCAATAAAGATCGGAAGAGCACACG
>JAQUGA010000262.1 GCA_028684405.1 Bacteroidales bacterium
ACGATACAATATTGATGGATCTCTCGACCTAACATTTGGAACAGCTGGAAAATTAGTGCTTAGTATTGGACCTGCTTTTGATTTTCTTATGTCCGTTTGTGTTCAAAGTGACGGAAAGATTCTTTTGGGAGGCCATACATATATAGACTTTGGTCCTAAATATGATATTGTGGTGGCAAGGCTCGAAAGCAATGGAACCCTCGATTATTCATTTGGAATAGGCGGTTATGCAAAAGCTCGCATTGTTGAAGGTGAAAATTATGTTACGGATATGAAAGTGCAAACTGATGGGAAAATTATTCTTGCAGGCAACACGGTTAGCGATGGGGCAATAAAAGAGTATGATTTAGGTCTTGTCAGATTTAATTCAAACGGAACCCTTGATCTTACTTTTAGTCCAACAGGAATGGTCAGCACCGATCTTAATGGTATGGAAGATTATGGAAATGCTCTTTTATTGCAAACAGACGGAAAAATTGTTGCAACGGGTTATTCTTACAACAATCATGTAGCGGAATTTACCGCTGTTAGATATACGTTTCCGAACGTTGGAATGAACGAAACTGCTGGAAATAACTTAAGTGTATATCCCAATCCTACCAATAACATTGTGAAAATTGAAATCAATTCAAAATCTAAAATTGAGATCCTAGACATGCTAGGAAATTCTGTATTTTCAAGCTTTGCTCAAGATCAAATTTTAGTTGATGTTTCTCAATTTTCGAAGGGTATTTACTTCGTTCGGGCTTCTTCAGAAAGCAGCTATGAAGTGATTAAACTGATTGTTGAATAATTGAAAATAAAATTGTTTTTAAAAAATGTGTCTTGAAAATTTCGAGACGCATTTTTTTTGTAAATTGAAGCTTGTAATTTATCAAAAATAGTCTTAATTTTTAAAAACCTAAACTTATTTCTATTAAATTCGTACTCTAAAATAAAACATATTTTATGAATGCTTTCGTAATTTGGGATGTAAATCCAGTATTGGTGGCCCTTGGTAGTTTAGAAGTTCGATGGTATGGTGCCTTGCTAGCTGGTGGCTTCTTTTTAAGTTATTTAACCTTGGGTAAAATCTTCAAAAAAGAGGAAATCTCGCAAGAATTTCTGGATAAATTCGCATTTAATCTAGTTATTTGGACGATTGTAGGTTTGAGATTGGGACATGTATTGTTTTATGAGCCTGCCTATTATTTTGCAAATCCTCTTGAAATTTTAATGGTGTGGCAAGGAGGTTTAGCCAGTCATGGTGCCGTGATTGCCATTATTTCGTACATTTTATATTTTACTCATAAAAATAAAATTCCTGTTTTGTGGCTTTTCGACAGAGTGGCAGCAGTAATCCCCATTGCAGCAGGTTTGGTTCGTGTTGGGAATTTGATGAATTCTGAAATTTATGGTACACCCACCACTGTTCCTTGGGCTTTTGTTTTTGTCAGAGACGACCTTTTGCCTCGCCATCCTTCTCAAATTTATGAAGCATTGGTATATCTAAGTTTGTTTGTATTTTTTCTTTGGTATTATAAAAAATTAGCGGGGAAAATCCCAGCGGGTCGTTTTACTGGAATTATTTTAGCCGTTATTTTCACCGCTCGCTTTTTCATCGAATTTGTAAAAGATATTCAAGTAGATTTTGAAGCAAGTATGTTTCTCAATATGGGGCAATGGCTCAGTATTCCTTTTGTTATTATTGGTATTTCCCTTTGGATTTATTCGTACCAAAAGAAAGAAATTCCATCCTTTCAAGAAATCATTAAACCAGCTAAAAAACAGAAATAATGTTCCAAATAAGCTTTATAACTTGGCCTTTTCAGCCTGAAATCTTTACTTTTTGGGGCATTACTTTGCGTTGGTATGGCGTGCTGTTTGCCGCCGCTTTTGTATTTGGTTACTACTTGACACGGAAAGATTTGTTGAAAATTGGAATGCCCGATAAATCCATTGATTATCTGTTGCTTTTTGTCCTCTTTGGTGCTGTCTTAGGAGCTCGTTTAGGACATGTCTTTTTTTATGAAGCAAAATATTATCTAGCCCACCCAATGGAAATACTAAAAACATGGAATGGAGGCTTGGCAAGCCATGGTGGAGCGATTGGAATACTGATTGCCTTGTGGTTTTACGCCCGAAAAGTCAAGAAACCTTGGTTGTGGGTAATCGACCGAATTGTTGCTGTAGTAGCTTTTGGAGGAGTATTTATTCGCATTGGAAATTTGATGAATTCGGAAATTATTGGAAAAGCATCAAACATGCCTTGGGCATTTGTTTTTCCAAATGTGGATGCCATTCCTCGACATCCAGCACAGCTATACGAAGCCATTGGATATTTGCTAATTTTCTTTTTTTTAAGACACTTACAACGTAAATATCAAAACAAATCGCCCAATGGTTTGTTATTCTCTTGGTTTCTGGTGCTTGTTTTCGGAATTCGTTTTTTCATCGAATTCTTAAAAGAACCCCAGGAATTATTTGAACAATCGATGTTCTTAAACATGGGTCAATGGCTTAGTTTTCCGTTTGTTGTTTTTGGAAGCATATTTTTAGTATATTTATATCAAAAATTTAAACCCCATAAATATGTATAAATTAGTATTAATTCGTCACGGTGAAAGTACCTGGAACAAGGAGAATAGATTTACAGGATGGACTGACGTAGATTTGTCGGAAAGAGGACTGAAAGAGGCGTCTGATGCTGGAAAGATTTTAAAGGAAAAAGGATTTCAACTCAGATTTGCATATACTTCATTTTTAAAAAGAGCCATTAAAACCTTGAATATTCTTTTGGAAGAGATGGATTTATTATGGATTCCAGTAGAAAAATCATGGCGTTTAAACGAAAAACACTATGGTTCTTTGCAAGGACTAAACAAACGCGAAACTGTTGAGAAATACGGAGATGATCAAGTATTGAAATGGCGCAGAAGCTACGATGTTCGTCCACCCGCATTGGAGTTGGGAGATGAGCGTCATCCAGGACAAGGAGATCCTTACAAAAGCATTCAAGAAGTAGGTGCTATGCCTGCTACCGAAGCACTTTGCGATACCGTGAACAGAATTGTTCCCTATTGGGAAAACGAAATTTCTAAAACTTTAAAAGAGTACAAAGAAATAATTGTTGCTGCACACGGAAACAGTCTTAGAGGCATTGTCAAATATTTGAAAAACATTAGCGACGAAGATATTATTAAGCTTAATTTGCCCACCGGAATTCCGCATATATTTGAATTTGACGAAAATATGAATCTTGTCAATGATTACTTTTTGGCAGATGAAGA
>JAQUGA010000046.1 GCA_028684405.1 Bacteroidales bacterium
AAGGCGAGGAGTTGAGAAGATTAAACAGAAGGATGTGAATGGTCCCGGAAAACTATCAAAAGCCTTGTCCATCTCGCGTGATTTGAATGAATTTGATTTGAACTCAGATGTTATTTGGATTGAAGATAAAGGTGTTCAAATAGATTATAATCAGATTGTTACAGATAAACGCATTGGGATAAATTATGCAGAAGAAGATGCATTATTGCCATATCGCTTTTTTCTGAATGAAAAATAGGCAGAACCCGAAGACACTGCCTATAATAGTAAACAAAACACATTAACTTATCTTATAATAACTTTATGAGCTTGAAGGATTGAACTATTGCCCAAAATCAATACATGATAAATTCCTTTTCCAAATTGAGCAATGTCGATAGGGAAGTGCTGATTGTTTGCAATTGGATAGTTGGCAACAATTTGTCCCAAATTGTTTGTAATTTTTATTTCCCCTTTTTCAATTTCTGAATTTATATGAATATTGAAAATTCCATTACTTGGGTTTGGATAGATATTTACCTCAATTTCATTAGTGAAACTCATTTCATTTTTGACTACCACTGGAGAGAAATATTCAAATTGACCATCAAAATCTGTTTGTTTTAAACGATAATAGGAAATTCCTTCCGTGGGTTTGTTGTCTATAAATTGGTAGCTTATGTATTGATTTGAGTTACCAGCTCCTTTTTGAGTGGCAATAACATCCCAATTCTTCATATCATTGCTTTTCTCAATGGTAAAATAATCATTATTCACTTCAGTAGCAGTAGCCCATTGAATGGCAACAGCATTGTTGTTTATTTGAGCATCAAAAGAAATCAATTCGATAGGAAGAGTAGATTCTTCTTTTGGATATATTTTCCCTTTAAATTTACTTGTGTCAACACCCGAAATCGAATTCGTATAAATCACACCATCGCCAGAAATTTGATTGTGTTTTTCCATATGACCAATTAATGAATCGGCTTTTAAAATACCATCAATCAATAAAGCACCGTGGTTATGCATTTTTATGTTGCCATTCACTTCAAAAATACCAGTTTTTTCAACTTTAATTTCAAGGTGATTATTTACTAAGATATTCCCATTTACTCGTATAATTGCATTTGAAGCAATATGAAATTCTATTTTATTACTTGTACTTTCATTTGAAAGAATTTTTGAAATTATATCCCCATGAATGACTAATTCACCAGCTATTTTGAAAATTACTTTATCTCCAATAATCAAATTGTTATTTTGATTACCTTCTTCACCAAAAGTAATTGTATGTCCCTGAAGAATCGTAATCGTAGTATTTTTGATGTTATCTCCAGGGCTTTTATTATCCCATGAATTATTATCAGACCAGTTGCCCGATTGTTTCGAGGTTTGAGAAATGAGCATGAAAGGAATAAGTATAAGAAAAAAACTAAGGTTTATAGATTTAATTATCGTTTTTGTATTCATTGTAATTCTTTTATTTTATTTTATTTCGTTTGAGCGTGCAAAATTAAGCATTTATAGGAGTTTATATGCTACTATATTTATGTTAAAAATGAATTAAGTGGCTGCTATTAAGACGTCTATTATGTGTTATGTGCCTATTTTAGAGGGTTTTAAAGTTATTTAATTACATTAATATAATTAATATGTGACCATATATGAAAACAAGCTTAACTATAGTTTAACTACGCGATTGTTAATATATATTTAACTAAGTGTGCGAGCGTGTAAATTGTAAGAAAAAACTATCGAAAATGACTTGAAAATGTTTCAAAAGACTGCTTTGATTTGCCCTTAAATAAATAAAGCTTGCCAAAATTGACAAGCTTTATTTAGGATAAAAATAATGTTTAGTAACCAAAAATATCTTCTAAGCTTACTTTCTGAATTTTTCCATATTTTTCCAATTCTTTGAAATCCAAATCGGATTCATTTCCCAAAATTAAATATGTTTTTGTTTTGTTTTGCAAATACGTATCGTTGAATTTCACAATATCTTGGATGCTCATTTCTGGAACTTTTTTATAAATATCTTTACGTATATCGTAATTTAATCCTTTACGTTCAGCAGATAGATAATTCCAAATAATGCCCATTTTAGTAATTCTATTGGTTTGGATGGAAGTGATAATGCTTTCTTTTGAAAGCTCAAAAGCAGTTAAACTCACAGGCATATTATCAAACAAATCATTATAAGCATCAAACGCATCAATCACTTTATCATTTTGAGTCGCAATAAAAGCATTATTGATATAGTATTCGCCTTTTCTGTTTGGAGTTTCGTACGTAGAACGAGCCGTATAAGCCAATCCTCTTTTTTCGCGTAACTCTTGGAATACAATTGCATTCATGCTGCCTCCAAAATAGGAGTTATACAATGTAATAATAGGCGTCATGTCAGATTGGTATTTTATGCTTTTTGTAACTTGTTGTAAATACGATTGTTTGCTGTCGTATTGAGCAAAAACAACTCTGTTTGTTGACGTTTCCAATTCTTCAAATTTTACTGCTGCATTTGGTTTTTTTGATTTAGGTACTGATTTATGAAGTTTATCCAAAGTCTGTTTTAAATTTTGAGGTGTGGCCGGACTGTATGCCAAGATTTGATGTTCGTAAGAAAAAAGATTTTTTAAAATAGACACCAACTCATCTGCTTTCAATGCTTTAAGTTCGGATTCTGAAAGAATATATTTTCGAGGAGAGTTTTCTCCATATGTTCCGTAGCTCACCAAAGCGCTAAAGTTGCTGCGTTGGTTGGCTTTGGCATCGGTGCGTGATTTCAAAACATCATTCACCAAGTTATTCAAGGCTTTTTGATCGGCTTTGGGATCAGCCAATAAATCTTCAACAATTTTTATAGCTTTGTCCATGTTTTCGCTCAAACCGCTAATGGAAACCCAGGTTTCTTCGGCTCCAGCAGAAACATTAAAACTACAGGCCAGTTTATACAATTCCTGATTAATTTGCTCTGCGGTCATTTTAGACGTTCCTAAATAAGGCAAGTAATCAACAGCAATGTCGAGTTTTTTATCGTTATAACGACCAATTTTGAAGTAATAATACAAATTAAAAGTGCTATTTTCACTGTTTTTGGTATACAGCATTTCAATATTGTTTTTCAATTTTATGCGCGTAATGTCTTTATCAAAATCAACAAAAACAGGTTCAATAGTAGAAACTTTTTCTGCTTTAATATTTTTCATAAACTTAGATTCTACATCACGATTGATATGAATCGGCGTAATTAGTGGTTTTGTAACTTTGGTTTCATTTTCATCTTTTCCTTGACGTTTATATATTACAACATAATTATCAGCCAGATGCTTGTTGGCAAAATCAACCAAATCTTTTTTCGTCACTTTTGTAACTTCATTAATGTAATTTACCGATTTTTCCCAAGGAATATTATTCATAAAAGCTCTGGCCATAGCCATTCCTCGGCCTTGATTGCTTTCGTACTGTTTTAGCTCTTGCAATTTCAAATTATTAATAGCTGCTTCCAACATCCAATCGGGAAAATCGCCTTTTTTCAGTTTTGTTACTTCGTCTAATAAAATTGTTCTAACATCATCCAATGTTTGTTCGCTTTTTGGACTTCCATAAAGTACGAGAGATGAGTAATCTGCTAAAACATATGGAAACGAACCTGCATCTAAAGTGCGTTGTTTTTGATTCACATTTAAGTCAATTAAACCTGCTTTTCCATTGCTTAGCATGGTTGATAATAAATTAACCATCATCGCATCGGAAGATGCAGCACCGCCAAAACGATATGCAATGCGAATGTTTTCAGCGTCCAAGCCCATTACATCTTTTTCAATTACTTTGGCAATCGGAGGTTCAGGTTTGAACTTAAAATCGGGTAGGGGTTTTCTTTTCAAAGTTCCAAAAGTTTCATCAATAATTTTAATGGCTTCGTCGGGATTGAAATCACCAGACAAAACAACAGCCATATTATTGGGGATGTAATATTTGTCGAAAAATTCACGAATATTTTTCATCGATGGGTTTTTCAAATGTTCGGTTTCGCCCAAAGTTGTTTGTGTGCCATAGGGATGGTTGGGATACAAAGCTTGAAACATGGCTTCAAATGCTTTTCGTCCATCGTTGGTAAGCGACATGTTCTTTTCTTCGTAAACGGTCTCTAATTCAGTATGAAACAAACGTAAAACTGGGTGACTAAAGCGACTGAGCTGGATTTTTGCCCAGTTTTTGAGTTGATTCGAAGGAATATTCTCAATATAAATGGTATAATCGTTTGATGTACCGGCATTTGTACCTTGCGAACCAATGGTTTTCATCAATTTGTCATATTCATTTGGAATGGCAAGCTTTGATGCTTCATATGATAAACTATCAATTACGTGATAAATGGCCGCTCTTTTGGTTTCATTTCTCTCATTGCGATAAATCTCAAATTGATTTTCAATGGCAGCAATTAGTCCTTTTTCTTTCTCCCAATCCATCGAACCGTATTCGGGAGTGCCTTTAAACATCATATGTTCAAAATAGTGAGCCAAACCAGTAGTTTCTGAAGGGTCATTTTTACTGCCCACTTTAACAGCTACATAAGCCTGAATGCGAGGGGCATCTTTATAAACCGTTAAATATACTTGCAATCCATTATCCAAGGTGTAAATACGTGCATTTAACGGATCATTGGGAACCGTTTTGTAAGAATATTGTTTTTGAGAAAATCCAAATGCAGAAAAGGCAAAAAGAAATCCAAATAAAACAAATCTCGAAAAAAATTGATTTTTCATAAAAGAATGTATTAGTTTTATATTTGATTCATTATTTATATTTCAACTTACAAATTTAATCTATTTTCAAAATGAAATGATTTCTTTTCGACTAAATATATAAAATAGTAGACAAACGAAAATTTTAGAGCAAAGTTTATTTGGAAAACATAATAATATATAATTTCCGAAAAACAGAAGTCAAAGCCGAGAATAGATGAAATTGAAACCTAAATATCAAAATCAGTTACAAAATGATGGAAACCTCATAAGAGGGTGTTCTTATCTTTTTCTACTTAACATAATATTAATTATCGGACAAAAATGAAGAAATCGTTCAAAATAATTCAATCAATGAATTTATCCCTTTGAAATATTGAAATTTGAATCATAAAAAAAGCCGGTGATTAACCGGCCTTTTCTTTATTATTTCAAATCTTTCATTTTGATTTCTATCTCTTTTGCTTTTTCCAACTCATTCAATCTAATGTAGACTTGGCGAAGCATATATAAAGTATCATGATCTTGTGGATTTAATTCATAACACTTTTCCAAATATGGTCTGGCTTTGGCTAGCATATCTTGAGCCTGAGCATTTAGTTTTTCAAATTCATCCTGTTGACTAAAATCTAATTTTTCAGCCTCTTCACGAATTGATAAAAATTTATTGAAGTACATGGTGCCAAAATTAAATAATGCGTCGAAATAATCTGGCTTTAATTCAATGGCACGTTCAAAAGCTACAATTGCTTCATCAAAGTTGCCAATTTCATTAAGAACTGTACCGATGTTGAAAAACACTACGTGATTTGTAGGTTCTTTTTCTTTAATTTGTTGCAACAAGTTTAAAGCTTCTTCTGTTTGCCCCGACCATAGATATATGTTGAATTTTTGAATCATGATTCGAGTGGTGTCAGGATAAGCTTTTTCACCATTATTAATAGCGCGAATTGCACGAACAGTATCATTTTCCATCTTATATAGGTCAGATAAGAATATATAGATGTTTGGTTCTTCGTATTTTTTCTGAGTTAAACCATTAAATGTTGTAATGGCATTTTTGAAATTTTTGGGTTCCTCTTTTGGTTTAAATACTTCACCATACATTTGTGATAATCCAAGCATGTATAAAAATCCGTTGTCTGGTTTACAGCGAAATGCTTTTTCAAAATCTTCTGCTGCTTTTGCATAATTATGGACATTGTAATACTGAATGCCTCTATTGTAAAACATGACTGACAGCATTTGAACCCCTTCCAGAGGAGAGCTTGGACTTATCATACTATTGGACACCTCCCTGTCAAGTTCAATTGCTTTTTGAAAAGATGTATATGCTTCATCGATAGCATTGTCGCTCAGTGTTTTAACGTCTGCTTTATCAGAAAGAGAGATGGTTAGAAAAATATTACCTCTATAAAACCAAGTTCGAGCTTGGTCTTTGGTATCAGGATGAACGGCCGCATCTTCAATGGCCTCCAATGCTCTTGCAATTCTACCTCGACGATAGTCCTGAAAAGCATTATTTATTTTTGTCGATTGAGCGAACGTCGCTGTCGACAGGGCTAAAATAGCAATAATAATTAAAATTTTTTTCATTTCGATTATTTTTCTGTTTTATTAATTTAGTTAATTATCTTTGTTTTCAGTGTTTTCATCTTCGTCTGCATCTTCTTCTGAATTTTCTTCTACTTCATCAACTTCGTCAATCTCCTCTTCTAATTCGTCATCCGTTTCAAGCATTGTTGTTTCATCAATTTCGTCGCCTTCATCTGCTATTTTCATATATTCTACCTCTTCTTCCTCTTCAACCGGTACGATGGCAACCGCTGCAATAGCGTCTTTTTTCAAATTAATCAAACGAACTCCTTGAGTAGCTCTTCCCATCACTCTAATATCCGACATTTTGATTCGAATCATAATACCAGATTCATTTGTGATTAGAAGATCGTCAAAATCAGTAACGTTTTTAATGGCCACTAATTGTCCCGTTTTTTCGGTTACATTCATGGCTTTAACGCCTTTACCACCGCGATTTGTTTCGCGGTAATCAACAACTGGCGAACGTTTTCCATATCCATTATCAGAAACTACAAGAACGGTGCTATCTAAATCATCTACACAAATCATGCCGACAACATAATCTTTATCATCGGCTAGCTTGATTCCTTTTACTCCAGAAGCATTTCTCCCCATCGGGCGAACCAATCTCTCGTTAAAACGAATCGCCCTACCCGACCTTGCAGCAATCATTATTTCGTGACTTCCAGATGTCAAACGAGCTTCCAATAAATTATCATCTTCGCGAATAGTAATAGCATTAATTCCATTTTGACGTGGTCTGGAATATGCTTCTAAAGATGTTTTTTTAATAATTCCATTCTTCGAGCAAAGGATTACGTAATTGTTGTTAATATACTCTTCATCAGTCAAGTTGAGTACATTTACAACTGCTTTTACTTTATCATCTGGCTCGATATTAATCATATTTTGAATGGCTCTGCCTTTGGTTGTTTTGGTTCCTTCTGGAATTTCAAAAACTCGAAGCCAATAACATTTTCCTTTCTCGGTAAAGAAGAGTAAGTAGTTGTGATTGGTGGCAATATGCAAATATTCAATAAAGTCGTCCGTACGAGTACTGCTTCCTTTAGAGCCTTTTCCTCCTCTATTTTGAACTTTATATTCGGTTAGTGGCGTACGTTTAATGTATCCCAATCGCGACATGGTAATAACCACAGCTTCGTCGGCAATCGTATCTTCAATTCTGAAATCAGCGGCTGTATACTCTATGATTGATTTTGGAGCGTCACCATATTTATTTTTAATTTCGGTAAGCTCCTGTTTAATTAATTCCATTCTCATTGCTTCGTCGGCCAAAAGCGAATTTAGATAATTAATAAGTTTCATCAATTCATCGTATTCATTTTGAAGTTTTTCTCTCTCCAAAGCTACCAGTTGGCGAAGTCTCATTTCGACAATGGCACGGGATTGGATTTCGGACAAATCGAAACGAGCCATTAAATTGTTTCGGGCTTCTTCTACTGTTTTAGATTCTCTAATAATTTTAATCACTTCATCAATATGATCCAGTGCTATAAGCAGGCCTAGTAGGATATGTGCTCTTTTTTCTGCTTCTTTTAAATCGTATTGTGCACGACGAATCACAATTTCGTGACGGTGTTCTACGTAATATACAATTAAGTCTTTCAGGTTGAGCGTCATCGGACGTCCTTTTACCAGAGCCACATTGTTGACACTGAAAGAAGATTGCAAGGATGTATATTGATATAATTTATTTAAAACGACATTGGCTACTGCGTCACGCTTTAAATCGTAAACAATGCGAAGTCCGTTTCTGTCTGATTCGTCACGAATATCTGAAATGCCTTCAATTTTCTTGTCATTAACCAATTCGGCGGTTTTTCGAATCATCTCCGCTTTGTTGACCTGATATGGAATGGAAGTCACTACAATTTTTTCACGTCCGTTTTCATGATCTTCATTTTCAATAAGAGCTTCAGCGCGTACAACTACGCGTCCCCTACCCGTGTGAAATGCATCACGAACTCCGTCGTATCCATAAATAATTCCGCCTGTAGGAAAATCGGGAGCTTTTATAAATTGCATCAATTCGTCAATGGTAATCTCATTGTTATCGATATATGCAATGGTACCATCAATAACATCACTTAAGTTATGAGGAGCCATGTTTGTAGCCATTCCAACAGCAATCCCAGAAGAACCGTTAATCAGCAAATTTGGAATTTTGGCTGGCAAAACGGTGGGTTCTTCGATAGAGTCATCAAAGTTTAGCCTAAAATCTACTGTTTCTTTTTCAATGTCAAACATCATTTCTTCGGCAATTTTCTTCATTCTGGCTTCAGTATACCGCATTGCTGCGGGGCTATCACCATCGATGGATCCAAAGTTACCTTGACCATCAATAAGCGGATATCGAAGCGACCAATCTTGCGCCATACGCACCATAGAATCATAAACAGCAGTATCTCCATGAGGGTGATATTTACCCAATACTTCCCCCACAATACGAGCTGATTTTTTATATGACTTACCGGAAACAATTCCCATGTCCCACATACCGTATAAAATGCGGCGATGAACGGGTTTTAATCCGTCTCTAACATCAGGCAGTGCCCGTGAAACAATAACCGACATCGAGTAATCGATGTACGCTGATTTCATCTGTTTTTCGATGTTTACTCTTACAATGTTTTCTTCTTGTATCATAGTCTTACTTCCCTTAGCTTTTTGAAGTTGTTTTAAATGAAAGCACGAATTTACAATTTTAAAGTGAACTAAACCCGTTTTCGTGTGTTTTATTACTAACAAAAATCTGTTAAAAAAAATAAGATGAATGAATTCGTCTATTTACAAAAAAACTACTATTTTTGGACAATCGAATTTTTATCAATAATATGGAAGTGAAATTATCAACCCGAGCCTATGACGTTCTGAGTTTCAGCGGAGAAGAAGCGTTGCGACTAGGTAATGACTACGTAGGTGTGGAACATTTATTACTAGGAATTTTAAGAGATGCCGATTGCGGTGCTATTAAAGTCCTAAAACATTTTGAAGTCAACTTTAAAAGAGTGAAAAAAAATATCGAAACGGCCATTCGTTCCGATAATCCGCCCCTTTCGAGTTCAGATGCAAAAGATTTTATGAACAAACAACCGGTTAATAAGCAGTTGGAAAAAACCATAAAGTTTGCATTTTTACTCTCAAAAAACTATAAAAGTTCTGTTATTAAAACAGAACATTTTTTATTAGCCTTGCTCAAAGATACCGATAATATAGCAAGCATGTTTCTAGGAAAAGAAGGCATCGCATTTAATAATGTAAAAAGAATTATGGAAATTAATCTAAGTGATGAAAACAGGAACGAGGAGTTTGTCGAAGACAAAAACATCGATTCTATTGATGAAATCACCAATCAGCTTTCGAGCGATGACGACGACATTATGGGAGGAGATTCGTACTCTTCTACTCCAAAAAAAGGAGCCGATCCAAAATCGACCACTCCTGTGTTGGATAGCTTTGGGCGCGATTTGACAAGAATGGCGGAAGACGATAAACTAGATCCCATCGTTGGACGCGACAATGAACTGGAACGAATTGCTCAAATATTAAGCAGACGTAAGAAAAATAATCCCATTCTGATTGGTGAGCCTGGCGTTGGCAAATCTGCTATTGCCGAAGGTTTGGCCATTCGCATCGTTCAACGAAAAGTACCCCGTTCTCTTTTCAACAAACGCGTAGTAACGCTTGATTTGGCTTCTTTAGTAGCTGGAACAAAGTACCGAGGTCAATTTGAAGAACGCATGAAAGCGGTGCTTAATGAGATTGAAAAAAACAAAGATATCATCATGTTTATTGATGAAATCCATACTATTGTTGGTGCTGGAAATGCCTCCGGTTCGCTGGATGCTTCCAATATGTTTAAACCAGCTTTAGCCAGAGGCGAATTGCAATGTATTGGTGCAACTACCTTGGATGAATATCGTCAATACATTGAAAAAGATGGTGCTTTGGAACGTCGTTTTCAAAAAGTTCTTATTGAGGCCACTTCAGAAGAAGAAACTGAACAGATTTTGCACAACATTAAAGAAAAATACGAAGATCACCATTTGGTTCGCTACGATGATGAAGCCATTAAAGCATGCATTAGCCACACCATGCGCTACATTAGCGACCGCTGTTTGCCCGACAAGGCCATTGACGCGATGGACGAAGCCGGTGCTCGGGTTCACATCAAAAATATACATGTTCCTTCCGAAATTTTGAACTTGGAAGCTCAAATAGAACTGACTCGTCAAAATAAAAATCAAGCCATCAAAAATCAAAAATTTGAGGATGCAGCTAATTTTCGGGATGCCGAACGTAAAATTATTGAAGAACTAGAAAAAGCGAAACGTAAGTGGCTCGAAGACAATAAGGAAAACCGTCAAGTGGTGACCGAAGAAAATGTAGCTGAAGTGGTGGCCATGATGACCGGAATTCCCATTCAAAGGATTGCTCAAAACGAAGGCGAACGTCTGCTTAATATGGGAAAAGAGCTAGAAGCTTCCGTGATTGGACAGAATGAAGCCATTTCAAAAGTGTCAAAAGCGATTCGTAGAAATAGAGCTGGATTAAAAGATCCAAATAAACCCATTGGTTCCTTTATTTTTCTGGGACCAACAGGGGTTGGAAAAACATATTTAGCGAAAGTTTTGGCCGAATTCCTTTTTGGTTCTACGGATGCAATGATTCGGATTGACATGAGTGAATACATTGAGAAATTTGCGGTTTCTCGCTTGGTTGGAGCGCCTCCAGGATACGTTGGGTACGAAGAAGGCGGTCAGCTTACCGAAAAAGTAAGACGCAAGCCCTACTCTATTGTTCTGCTTGATGAAATTGAAAAAGCTCATCCGGATGTTTTTCATATTTTATTGCAAGTTCTCGATGATGGTCAACTTACAGATAGCTTAGGAAGAAAAGTTGATTTTAAAAACACCATTATCATCATGACTTCAAATATTGGCACCCGCCAACTTAAAGATTTTGGCACAGGTGTAGGTTTTCAAACCATTACTAAAACCGAGAACCAACAAAAAGACATGTCGGGAATTTTGCAAAATGCACTCAAAAAAGCATTTGCTCCTGAGTTTTTGAACCGAATCGATGATGTTATTATTTTCAACTCTCTTGAAAGAGATGATATTCACAAAATTATCGACATCGAATTGAAACATTTATACAAACGTGTAAACAAATTAGGCTTCCAAATTGATGTGAGTGTTGAATGCAAGGATTATCTTATTGAAAAAGGCTGGGATCCTCAATATGGAGCCAGACCACTTAAAAGAGCCATCCAAAAGTACATTGAAGACGAATTAGCGGAAGAATTAATTAAAAACAAGGATGCAGACTCTAAAATGATTTCGGTTGATTACAATAAAGAAAATGATAAAATTATTATCAAATTTAAGAAAGAGAAAAAAACAAAATTGGTTAAAGAGTAAGTCATAAGATTATAACTTAAAGCGAGCGTCTTTTTATTTTCTAAAAAAGACGCTCGCTTTTTTGTTGATGATCAGTTCTCAAAAGCTGAAGTTTAAGATATGTTTGCAACAAAACAATTTCAACCAAAAACTGTTTAATTATAATAATCGGAACTTTTTTGAATTATAATTCAAAATGATTGACTTTCTATTCTGAATAAACTATCTTTACTTCAATTATTAAACAGGAAATAACAGAATTATGGAAAAAGGGAAAATTACTTTTACGATGATTAAGCCTACGGCTTTTAAGAACAACTACACCGGTGATATTTTAAAAATGATATATCAGCAAAAGTTTAGAATAATTGCTTTAAAAATGATGCAATTGACCAAAGATCAGGCAGCAGCATTTTATATTGAACACAAAGAACGTCCATTTTATGGCGAATTGTGTGAGTTTATGAGTTCGGGACCCATCATAGCCGCAGTTTTGAAAAAAGAGAATGCAGTTAGGGATTATCGCCAACTTATTGGTAGCACAAATCCCAACGAAGCAGAAAAAGGAACCATTCGTAGTGTTTTTGGATTGAGTGTTGAGCAAAATGCCGTACATGGTTCAGACAGCGATGAAAGTGCTATGCGTGAAAGTTCTTTCTTCTTTTCTGATTTGGAAATATTTTCAAATTTCTAAATTAAAAGAGATGTTGTACAAATAAAAAAGCTCCTTCAAGAAGGAGCTTTTTTATTTGGGTGGATGATGGGGATTGAACCCACGACCAACGGAACCACAATCCGCTACTCTACCACTGAGCTACACCCACCGTGAATTAATTATAATGCAAAATTACAATTTTTTCTTATAAATCCAACTATTATTGAAAAATAAATTTGGAGAGTGGTTTTTTTATAAATTTGCAATTATTATTCGTTTGTAAAAATAAATATTTTTTAGATTATAGACGAATTAAAATATAACTCCGTTTAGCTTAAAAACTGCAAAATGAAACACAACATATTATTTTTATCTGGCTGGTACCCTACTAGAGACAATCCTACACTTGGAAATTTTATTGTCAAACATGCAGAATGCGTTTCACCCCACCACTCCATTTATGCTCTCCATGTCAGTTTAACGAAAAACATCTCTCAAAAAGAAGAGGTTGATTTTTCCGAAACTCAATTTCCTTCTAAGGTTATTTACTTGAGAAAATCTAAAGTTCCAATTTTAGGAAGTCTCTTCGATAAGCTTAAAATCATCAAAAGATATTTTTCCGAATATAATATCTTAATTGATAATGGATTTAAACCCGAATTAATTCATGCCAATATTGCCTATCCAATTGGCATTGTTGCGTGTATGCTTAAATGGAAATATAAGATTAATTATATTATTGAAGAGCACTGGACGGGCTATCTGGATTACGGAATTAATAGACCTGGTTTTTTTAAAAAGCGGATCATTCGTTTTGTTGCCAACCGCTCCAATGCTATTCTTCCTGATTCTCAAGATTTGGGACGTGCCATTCAAAAACTGAATATTAAAACACCCATTATTAAGTTAGCAAACGTAGTTCATGTTGAACATTTTACGCCTCAACTTCAAAAAGAAGAGAGCGAAATATCAAAGATGATTCATGTGTCAACTTTGCATAATGTTCACAAAAACATTGAGCTTTTAATTGATTCATTTTCAGAAGTTTTAAATTTGGGACATAAAGCAGAACTTCATATTATTAGCGATGGTGATTTTGAACAATATAAAGGCAAAATTGAAGAGTTGGGAATTGCCAAAAACATCATTTTTTACGGCGAATTAAAAGCGGAAGAGATTGCTCCTGTTCTTAGAGAAGCTGATTTTTTTGTTTTAAGCAGTAATTTCGAAAATCTACCATGTGTTTTGATTGAGTCTGTTGCCTGCGGAGTGCCAGCCATTTCGACAAATGTTGGCGGTGTGGACGAAATTATCAATGAAACAAATG
>JAQUGA010000263.1 GCA_028684405.1 Bacteroidales bacterium
GGAACTGCATACGCAACATCATATTTCTATCCATACTTTATAAATCACGCAGACACAATGCCCGATATTTTCTTATGTGATATGGTTACAGGACCAAATGAATTTACCATTAATGGTGCTGGATATACAAATCAAACTTTTTCGAACTTCAATATAGTAAAAACAGCCGTTTACTCAGAATTTAATGAAGGTAATCAAACGTGGAAAGAAACTTATATTAACATTGAAGGAGAAGACGGAAAATTTGACTTGGGCTTGAATAACAAAATCACTGGAACATATACAAATGGCGACTGCTGGGGATACATTCAGCAGATAGGCAGCAGCCAATTATACGCAAGCTTTAGCAACCTATCCATCAATGTTACCAGATTTGGTAACGTCGGACAATTGGTCGAAGGAACATTTAGCGGCAGCGGAAATATTCAAGAACAAGGCGACTTTACAATAACAAATGGAAAGTTCTCTGTGATACGCATGCCTGATCAAGGTCACGATTTTACAAAAAACAGATCCAATCAAAATAATAAAATAGATAAGATGATAAACAGATATAAACGATAGCCTATTTGAATTCTTAAAAAAGCCTGCTTTATGAGCAGGCTTTTTTACTAACATTTGATTGTAAATATCTTATCTTCTATTTGATTTTTAGCTTCATCAAATGGATTATTTTTGATTGCTGGAAAATTTTGCCTTCACAAACTTAAAGCAAAGATATTCACTAGCTTACGATTTAATACAAAATTGCAATGAAAAAAAAACAAATTAAAAATATTTTAATTCTTTTATCTGTCGTTATCGTTCTGCTTGTATTGACATGGGGGTCAATGACTATTTATAAAAACCTAAAACGTGCTTACCTTCACCCCTACCACGCCATTCCTGAAAATGCAATACTGTTGGTTCGTACCACAAGCATCGAAAATTTATGGAATGAAATTTTACCTGAGAACGATTTGTTTATGGATTTGAAGGATTTTGAAAGTTTTCTAAACAAAACAAGGGCAGTAAGTAAAGCAGATTCGATAATTAGGCAAGATGCAGATGTTTTTGAATTGTTTAGTAATAATGAATTCTACATCTCTTTACACAATACAAGCGAAAACTCCATACAAGCGCTTTATGTTCTTCCCTACACAAAATTGCAAGAAAAAAGATTGTCAAAATCTTTTAAAGAGTACCGAAATGATTTTGAAGAAAAATATAAAGAAACATCGATATACCGTTTTTCGGGCGATAGCTCTGCTTTTTATTACATCAAACAAGGCGTTTTGGCCATTAGTTTCTCATCCGAACTACTAAAAAGCTCCATTGACATGATGAATAGTGGAAAACGTATTGACGAAGATCACGCTTTTTATTTGGTGGATAAAACTTCTGGAAAAAAAGTAGACATTAGTTTTTATGTTCACTACAAAAGAGCTTTTGAACAACTAAAATCCTATTTTACCGACGAACATTTATCGCTTATTGAGCAATTGCAAAGCACATCCGAATGGCTGGAAACAGATTTGCACATCCGAAAAAAAATAGCTTTATGGAATGGATACAGCTCTTTTGCCGAAAAAGAGTCGTACTTAAATGTTTTTAAAAACCAATCTGTTGGAAATTATAACTTTCTAAATATCGCACCAAAAGACCTTATTTTCTTTGCAGCCATTAGCTTTAGCGAATCATCCGTTTTTATAAAACAACAGCAAAAATCATCCAAATCACTGCAAAAAAGGACTTCTGATGTTGATAAAACAGATTTTTGGAGTGATTTGTCAATTTCTCAAATAGCAAATGTTGTTTATCAGGGCAAGGACTCAAAAACAGCACTTCCAATAATCATTGCGAAACCCATTGATCCAGGGTTTTCAAAAGATGTTTTAATTCAAAGCATGGAATCTATTTCCGACAGCAGTTCCTATTTGGGCTTTACCATCGGAAAAACAGACCTTTCAAACAGTGCTCGTTGCTTTTCGCCAGAAATTTTCAACTCTACAAAAATTCAATCTTTTGGCATCATAGACAGTTTCTTGGTTTTTGCTTCCGAAATTTCAGAAATAAAAAACATTATCGACGGCATCGTAAATGTAAACGTATTTACCGAAACGATGCTCTATGCCGAAATGTCGGAATATGCAAACACCGAATCCAATCTATTCATATTCTGTGCAATTGCAGATGCCCAAAAGCAAATAATGTCGAAGATTAAAGAAGAATATCAAGAACACGAAGTCTTGTCAACAATATTGAAAAACACAGCCTACGCAAGCATTCAGTTTGGAACAGCAAACAATGATTTAATGATGACTTCGGCTTTTCTAAAGTACGAAAGCTCGGGAGTAAGGCCCAATGAAATACTTGTCAGCCCCGAAAAACAAATTTGCGACAGCGTGCATTTCGAGAAAAAAACAGCAAAAAAGATTTGGGAAATAAATGTACCCAACCCAATTCTAAACGCACAATTAATAACCGATCCATCAGAAGATTATTTTAAAGTCGCCATTATTGACAAAAAATCAAATATGATTTTGCTCGATCATAAAGGCACCAAACTATGGCAAATAAAACTGAAAGATTATACAGAAGGAAAGATTACCATGGTCGATTATTATAAAAATGGCAAATGGCAAATGTACTTCAACTCGCCCAGCAGCATTTATTTGATAGACAAACTAGGACGTCCCGTTGGAAAAACATACCCCTATCCATTTAGAGTTTTGGCCGCAAATCATGGAACCATTATCGACATCAATAATAAAAAAGATTACCGAGCTTTTTTCATCAATATAAACAGACAAATAAGTTGCATCGACCTCAATACCAGCTTGGTTTCAACATGGAAAATGCATGTCCTAAACCGACCTTCCAGTCATCCAATTCAAGCCGACAAAGTGAATGGAAGGTGGATTCTATCAGTTATTGACAATGAAGAAAACATTCATTTTTTAAACCTCGACGGAATTCCGCCTTTCTCGGTACAAAAATCAATTCCCAAACATCATGGTTCTACCTTGTCATTTATAGATGAACCTCAAGCTGCTTGGTACTACATGAGCAAGAGTGGGTTTTTAGTAAAAATTCTGGCCGATGGCAAAGTTGTAGAGCAGAAATTACCCATCAGCGATATTCCGTACACCTTTACAAAAATGAAATGTGCAACTACAAAAAGTAATATGTTTGTGGTTAGCAGTGACAAAAACATTTATCTTATTTCGCCCGATTTAACGCAAGTAAAAACTATTGCCCACAGCTCCAGTCC
>JAQUGA010000047.1 GCA_028684405.1 Bacteroidales bacterium
GTTAAATTTGTTGACATTTTTTTACACGCATCCACCACAGCATCAATATTCATCTTATCGCCTCCACTTTCAAAAACTTTCCAGAATAGGAATTTGCGTTTTTTCAAAAAGTTTGGAGTTCCAAGCATCAGCAAAAATTTTCTAATTTCGGGTTGAAACACAACCAAAAGTGCAATGACTCCAACACTGATAAATTGTCCAAATATCTCGGACAACAGTTCCATTTCGAGCAAATCAACCGTTTTCCAAATGAAAAAAACAGCTATTATGCCTAAAAAAATCTTCATGGCAGCAGTGCCTTTTAGTAAGCGATAGAGCTGATATAACAGGAGAGCAACCAGAAAAATATCGACAAAATCGACTATTTTAAATTCAAGAAAATTGAAAATTGAAAGCATCATTGGTTGACATCGTTTAATTTTGCAAAACTAGTGTAAAAAACCTAAAAAGCTTGTTTATTTTGCGTTAATAAACTTTAAGCAAACTAGAAATTCTTAGTCACTTAAAAAAATCACTTTCGTCTTCGAGTGAAATTTATACCATTTTATAAGGATCTACCCACTTGTCAAAATCATTTTCCGATACTCCAGATTGCAAAGCAGCTTCTTTCAAAGTCAAATCCTCGCGAAGTGCTTTTTGAGCTATTTTTGCTGCATTTGAATATCCAATATGCGGATTGAGAGCAGTTACCAGCATCAAAGAATTATTTAAATGTTCTTTTATTTTAGGCAAATTCGGCTCGATGCCTTCTACACAATGCAAACGGAAAGAACGACAGCTGTCTGCCAAAATATTAGCAGAATGAAGAATATTTCGGATAATTAATGGCATAAAAACATTCAGTTGCAAATGTCCTTGCATTCCACCAATGGTAATTGCGTAATCGTTTCCCATTATTTGAGCACACACCATTGTCAAGGCTTCAACTTGCGTGGGATTCACTTTTCCAGGCATAATCGATGAGCCTGGTTCGTTGGCTGGAATGTGTATTTCGCCCAAGCCGCATCTCGGACCCGAAGCCAATAAACGAATATCATTGGCAATTTTCATCAAACTCACAGCGGTATTTTTCAAAGTAGATGAAACATGAACAAAACTATCGAGAGTAGCCATATGCGTTGCTTTACATTCTGCGGGTTTAAATGTGAAGCCCATTTCTTTGGAGAGAAATTCAGCAGCAAGAATATCGTAGTTTTTCGGAGCATTTAATTGGCTGCCCGTAGCTGTCCCGCCAATGGGTAGCTCGGTCAGTAATTCGCTAGAATAGATCAGCAATTCTAAAGATGTTTTAAGCTGGTCGGCAAACGACTTCATCTCTTGCCCTAAAGTTACTGGCGTGGCGTCCATCATATGTGTTCTACCAGTTTTGACGACATTGGCAAAGTTTAATGCTTTTTCGGCAAATACTTTTTGGAGCAGACTTAATTCAGGAATGGTTTTCGTTTGCAAAGTTTTGTAGGCCGCAATTCTCATTGCCGTAGGAAAAACATCATTGGTAGATTGTGACTTATTGACATCATCGTTGGGATGAACAAAAAGAGGCTGTTCGCCGATTTTTCCATATTTCAGAAACTGAATTCGATTGGCAATAACTTCGTTTAAATTCATATTGGTTTGCGTGCCAGAGCCTGTTTGCCAAATAACCAAAGGAAACTGATCATTGTGCTCTTCGTTGATAATTTCGTCGCAAACTTGATGAATTAAATTCATTTTATTTTCATCCAAAATATCGCATTTGAAATTTGCAAACGAAGCCGCTTTTTTCACCCTAGCCATGGCTTTGATTAGTTCTAATGGCATTTTTTCGTCGCCAATTTTAAAATTTTCAAACGAACGTTGAGTTTGGGCAGCCCAATATTTCTCTTCGGAAACATTAATCTCTCCCATCGAATCTTTTTCTATTCTAATTTTCATTTTTTTTGTTTTGAAATTAATTCAAATACTCTTTCAGGCGGACGGCAAACAACGCCTTGATATCCTCTTGTAACGATAGGTCGCTCGATAAGTTTATGGTTTTCAACCAATATTTGAATCCACTCTTCTCTCGAAAAATTTTTATTTTTAAATTGGGAAATATAAAGAGGATCCTTTTTGCGAATGATATCCAAAGGCTCAACATTTAATAAATTTAATAAATCTGCTAGTTTTTGGTGCGAAAATTTAGTTTTTGTGTAATCTACAATCTGTATTTCATTTTGGGTTGCATTTTTCAAATCTGCCAATACCTGCCGACTGATTTTGCATCGAGGATTGTGATAAATAGTATACATTGTAAGTTGTTTTTGAGTTGCATTTTTAAAAAGTAAAGTTAGCAAAAAAATCTATTAAAAAGCCATAAATTTACAAAACAAGGTATAGAAAAGTCTTTAAAAGGGACATATTTGAGCAAACTCACTGATTTTCATTACAGAAAAGCTTAGATTTTTTCTGCGTGTTTCATAAAACAAAAACGGAGTACGAAAACAGATTATAGCTTTAAACATTGTTTTTTATTACGGAACAAGATGTTGATTATCAGTCATTTAAACCAAACAATAAGTATATTTTAACAATAAATCTTGATTTTTACTGATATTTTGATACTATCTGTATATTTATTTTCTGTTATAAATCAATAAAATATAAGAAAGGTGTCAACAAATTTTATATTTTTGCTGAAAAGAAGTTAATTGGAAGACCGAAAAAAATTTCGATTATGAATAAAAAAGTAAGTATTGAAGAGGCCGTTTCCAAAATTAAAGACGGCATGACCATTATGATTGGTGGTTTTTTGGGAAATGGTTCGCCACATAAAGTGATTGAAGCCATTTCAAAAACAAATGTCAAAAATTTAACGGTAATCTGTAATGATACCAGTTTTCCCGACAAAGGCGTTGGAATTTTGATTGTTAACAAACAAGTTAAAAAAGTGATTACTTCTCACATTGGCACCAATCCATCAACGATGGATCAACTTAATGCCAAAGAGATTGAAGTAGAATTTAACCCTCAAGGCACCCTTGCTGAACGGATTCGCTCGGGCGGAGCTGGTTTGGGTGGCGTACTAACTCCTACGGGCATTGGAACTGTTGTTGCCGAAGGCAAAGACATTATCACCGTAGACGGTAAAGAATTTTTGTTGGAAAAACCTATTTTTGCTGATGTTGCCATTATTGCAGCCAGTTATGGCGACGAAGAAGGGAATTTAGTATATTTGGGTACTTCTCAAAACTTTAATCCTATAATGGCAACAGCTGCTAATATTGTTATTGCTGAAGTAGACGAAATTAAAAAAACAGGATCTATTCCAAAAGAATGCGTACATACCCCAAAGATTTTTGTTGATTTTATCGTGTAAAATTAAAAACCAAAAAAAAACATCATGAACGAAATTCCAAAATTAAACCTCACAAACTCCATGAAGGAGTACGAGTATGCTAAGACCCTTATTCCAGGCGCCGTAGCTGGAATTCGTCGTCCCTACAATTTTGTCGAAGGAGAATATCCCATTTATTTCGATACTGGAAAAGGGGGTAGAGTTACTGACATTGATGGCAATGAATACATCGACTATTTATGTGCATATGGACCGATGATAATCGGGAACCGTGAAACAGAGATTGACGACGCTGTGATTGCTCAAATTCAAGACAAAGGCTTTTGCTTTTCATTAACGCAAAAGTATCAGAACATGTTGGCAAAAAAATTAACCGAAATTATTCCTTGCTCCGAAATGAGCGTTTTTGTTTGTACCGGTTCTGACGCTACTACATTATCTATTCGTATTGCCCGTTCGTATACCAATAAAAAAACAATTTTACGATGCGGATATCACGGATGGCACGACTGGTGTGTGGAAGTGAAAGGCGGCATTCCTGAAAAATTATGGGAAGATGTTCATGAGTTTGAATACAACAACATCGAAAGCCTCGAAAACACTCTTAAAGCAAACAAAGGAGATATTGCAGCAGTAATTATTACTCCTTTCGGACATCCACTAGCCATGGAAATGGAAGAACCCAAGCCAGGTTATTTGGAAAAGGTAAAAGAGTTGGCGAAGCAATATGGTGCAGTCCTTATTTTTGACGAAATCAGAACTGGTTTTAGAGTTTCAATGGGTGGTGCTCAAGCCTATTATGGGGTTACTCCCGACCTTGCTGTTTTTGGAAAAGCAATGGCAAACGGATATCCCATTGGAGCCGTTACTGGAAAAGCTGAAATAATGAAAGAATGTGAAAAAAACGTTTTCGTTTCTTCTACTTTTTTCCCAAACAGCCTTAGTTATGTTGCTGCTCTTAAAACCATTGAAATATTAGAAAGAGACAATATCCTTGGTCAAATTTGGGAAAAAGGAACATATTTCAACAATAAAATTGCAAAATTAATTGACAAATACAATGTGGGTGCTCGTATTTCTGGAATTCCACCGATGATGTTTATCACTTTTGATAAAGACGAGGAAAAACAGTATAAAAATAAACGCACCGATTTTTATACTCAATTAATACGTCGCAAGGTATTCCTTCAGCCATTTCATCATGGCTATATATGTGCACGTCATACCCAAGAAGATTTAGATTACACTCTAAAAGCCATCGAAGAATCACTGCTGTATATTCGTGAAAAATATTATAAATAATTGACTTAAAAATCATTACATCAAGACATTTATTATTGAAAGTCCTTTTGTAATCCTAAAAAAATCAATACTATGGAGAAATTAATTATCACTGCTGCCATTTGTGGTGCAGAAGTTTTAAAAGAACACAATCCCGCCATACCATATACCATCGAAGAGTGCGTTCGGGAAGCTAAATCGGCATACGATGCTGGAGCCAGCCTCATTCACCTACATGTACGTTGGGATGATGGAACACCTACACAGGATAAAAATCGTTTTAAAGCAGTTATGGATGCCATTTGGGCTGAAATCCCAGACGTTATCATTCAACCATCCACCGGTGGAGCTGTTGGCATGACGGACGATGAACGCTTGCAACCTACAGAATTAAACCCAGAAATGGCAACTCTTGACTGTGGTACTTTAAATTTTGGGGGTGATGAAGTTTTTATGAACACCGAAAACACCATAAAATATTTTGCAGAAAAAATGATTGAAAGAAATATCAAACCCGAATTGGAATGCTTTGACAAAAGTATGATTGATATGGCTTTACGTCTGCACAAAAAAGGATTTATCAAATCACCGATGCATTTTGACTTTGTAATGGGCGTTAATGGTGGCATTGATGGCACTTTGCGTGATTTTATGTTCTTACGAGGTAGCATTCCTTCGGATTCAACATACACCGTAGCTGGCGTTGGACGCTATGAGTTTCCATTAGCTGTTGCTGCCATAATCGATGGAGGTCACGTTCGTGTAGGATTCGAAGACAACGTTTATTTATCAAAAGGCGTTTTAGCAAAATCAAATGGAGAATTGGTCGAAAAAGTAGTACGAATGGCCAAAGAGTTTGGACGCGAAATTGCAAATCCTACCGAAGCAAGGAAAATACTAGGACTTGCTGCTAAATAAAATGTTTTAATACATTAGCATTGATTTATAGAGTTTTGTAGAAAAATAATCATAAATTTAATAACAATGGTTAACCAAAAAAGATTAACCATGAATAAAACAGTTATGCAGAAAATAGGAAACAAATACGGACTACACAGAGTTCTTGAACCTGTAGGTGTTTTGCCACAACCGGCAAAAAGAATTGACAACAACATGGATGAGATTTATGACAATGAAATCTTAATCAATGTGCAAACCTTGAATATTGATTCGGCAAGCTTCACTCAAATTGAGGAACAAGCTGGTGGCGACCATGCTAAAATTGCTGAAATAATGCTAGACATCGTTGCAAAACAAGGGAAACACCGCAATCCAGTAACGGGTTCGGGGGGCATGCTTCTAGGTACGGTAGAAAAAATCGGAGATGCTATTAAAGACACTATCGACTTGAAAGTGGGCGATAAAATAGCCACATTGGTTTCTTTGTCTCTGACCCCATTGCGTATTGACAAAATCAAAGAAATTCGCCCAGACATCGACCAAGTTGACATTGATGGAAAAGCAATTCTTTTTGAAAGTGGAATTTATGCTAAAATCCCAACTGATATGCCCGAAGGACTTGTACTTTCAGCATTAGATGTTGCTGGAGCACCAGCACAAACAGCCAAGTTGGTAAAGCCAGGAGATACTGTTTTAATTATTGGAGCAGGTGGTAAATCAGGAATGCTTTGCTGTTACGAAGCAAAAAAACGTGCAGGCGTAACAGGTAAAGTAATTGGAATAACCCATAGCGACAGAAGCACTAAACGCTTAGAAGCTCTAGGGTTTTGCGACCATGTTTTCCCTGCTGATGCCACTCAACCAGTAAAAGTTTTAGAAATGGTAGAAAAACTCACCAATGGCGAAATGGCTGACGTTTGCATAAATAATGTAAACATTACCGATACCGAAATGACCAGTATTTTATGTACTAAAAATACAGGCGTTGTTTATTTCTTCTCTATGGCTACTTCTTTTACAAAAGCTGCTTTGGGAGCCGAAGGCGTTGGTAGTGACGTAACCATGATTGTAGGTAATGGATACACGAAAGGGCACGCTGAAATTACTTTAGACATCCTTCGTGAAAGCGAAAAAATCAGAAATATTTTTACTGAACTATACGCTTAAATCTATTCTTGTAATATACTTAAAAGGCACTTCTGAAAACAGAAGTGCCTTTTAAGCTTCATTTCAAATGAATTAAATTCGATATTACGACTTTGCTAAAGGGGAAATATCATCCAATACTTTTTGAACATCCTCTTCGGTTTGGGTCAGTTTTTTATTGCAAAAATGAATCAATTCGGCAGCTCTTTTTACTTTTTCAGAAAGCTCATCCACCGATATTTCAGCGTTTTCAATATCTTGTACAATTTGTTCCAATTCGGAAGCCGCTTCCGTATATTTCATTTTCGAATCTTCAGTTTTCATCTCTTTTGTTTTTTATAATTTTCTGAACAATACTAATAATTTCACCATTATAAAGGATGGTTCTCAGTTCGTCGTTTACGTTTAATTTACCTGCATTACGAAGAGATTTTCCATTTATTTTGGTGATGGAATATCCTCTTTTTAATACATTAACAGGATCGAGCAATTTTAGTTTGGATTCCACTTGAAAAAGCTGTTCTTTTTTTCTACTGATAAAAAAAACAGAAGCTTGCTTTAACTTAGTTTGTTGGTTTTGGATTTGAGAATGGTATTTTTGAAACTGATTTTCAGCAAAATACACAATTTGACCTTGGAATTTCTGCATATTAATGCGTTCCAAATTTTGTCGTTGATGAATGCTTTTTTGAAGTTTGGAAGAGTTTAATTGCAATAAAAAATAGCTATTGTGAAGCATTTTCGTGCTTGAAGCAGAAAATTGACGACTGATATTTTGAATCCAATTTTGTTTAAACCTCAACAAATTCTTACTGTTCTCGAAAATACTTTTTATAGAATCCGTAATTTCTTGTTGTGCTACCAAAAATTTTGACAATAGAAAGTAAGCAACATCGGTGGGCGTTATTTTATTGGCATAGGCTACCATTTCAACAACTGTTTCGTTGGTAGAATGTCCAATGCCAGTAATGACCGGAATGGGGAAAGAAGCAACCGCAGAAGCCAGTAAAAAATGATCGTAGCAACTTAGTCCCACATCCCCACCACCACCACGAATAATCAAAACAGCATCAAACAAATTTGCATATTTTCGTATTTCATCCAGCTGCAAAAGCATTGAATTTACAGCCTGATCGCCTTGCAACAAAGATGGAAAAAGTTTATAATGAAATGCAAAACCAAATTCATTGGTTTTCATTATTGCATTAAAATCGTGATAACCTTTGCTGGTTTCAACGGATATAATGGCAATGGTTTTGGGTAATTTTGGGAAAGGCAAAGAACGATTTAAATCAAAAAGCTTTGCTTCTTTCAATTTCTGGATGGTTTCATTTTTCTGTTGAGCCATTTTGCCCAGCGTAAACGAAGGTTCAATATTATATATTTGAAGCGATAAACCATAAACCGGACTGTAAGTAATTCCAGCCATAAAAAGAATTGCAATTCCCTCTTTAAGCGGTTCATTGGTTACTTTCAAAAACTCTTGATTGATTCTGAAAAAATCGTCAGCCCATATAATAGCACGCATTTGTGCTTTAACTTTATGGTCGCTTTTTTCAACCAAATCAGGATAACAATGTCCACTTTTGGGATAAAAATTAAGCTTGGCGATTTCGGCTTTTATCCAATATCTGCCCTGATATGTCTTCGAAATCGTAGCTTTAAGGCTGGCAGCTAAATCTGACAGCTCGTAAATTTTTCGATTCAAAGACGTATCATCAGACATCATAAGATATTAATTTACAATTGTCATTTCGTCAATCAAGTGTTTCGCACCCGCTAATTTATCGATGATGAATAAGCAATAACGAATATCAATGGAAATATTTCGACATTGATCTGGATCGTATTGAACATCGCTCATTGTACCTTCCCAGTTTCGGTCGAAATTAATTCCAATTAAATGTCCATCGGCATTTAAGACCGGACTTCCAGAATTACCACCCGTAGTATGATTGGAAGCAATAAAAACAACATGCATCGAACCATCTTTATCGGCGTAAGAACCATAATCTTTGGCTTTCCAAAGCTCTTTTAATTTCGGTTCCACTATATAATCGTAAACATCGGGATTTTCTTTTTCCATAATTCCGTCCAAGGTTGTAAAGTAGTGATATCGAACGCCGTCATAAGGATAATAATCATCTACTTTACCATAGGTCACCCGCAAAGTCATGTTTGCATCGGGATAAAAAAGCTTATCCGGCATCATTTCCATTAAACCTTTGGAATACAGTCGATACAAATGATCAATTTTTTCTTCTACTTCCATTAATGCTGAATAAATTTCTTCTCTATAATGATTGATGGTTTCTTCAGCATAAGTATAAATGGGGTCTTTTTTGATTTTTTTGACATCCTTCTTTTTAAAGTTTTGAAGCAAAGCCAACATCTTTTCTTCGGAAGTAAATAAACTTTTCGAGAAAATATCTTCAGCTGCACGATCAAAATTATTTTTATATTTTTTTGCGATATCTTTTAAAGCTTGGGGTTGATATTGTGAGTCATGATTCTCAAAATAGATTCTAGTTGCAACTGCAAACGACTCTTTGTCAATGACTTGTTGATAGCCCTTAAAATGTGACTTAGCTGCATCAATTAAAGCTTGAGCATGGGTTTTGACTGCCGTTTCGGTGGTCTCTTTCTTTTCCGCTAAATAAATTAAACTTCTAAGGCTTAATGCGTAACGAACGGCTTCAATAGAATATGCTGCTTCGGAGAAATATTTATAGGAAACATAATAGGGTGTCGCTTTGTCGTACACTTTTTTAAAATCGGCCATTAAATTGCCATACTCGGCTTTTCTTTCAGGCGTAGCGTTTGCCCAGGCATTAAATTTGGCTTCTAACACTTGTTTCTCTGAAATGGTATTCAAACGTTTGATTCCTCTGTTTTCGCCAATCCATTTTTTCCAGCCATTGGCAATTGAAGCCACTTTTGCTGCATACTGAATACGAATCAATGGGTCTGAATCCATATGTTTTTTAATGATGTTTAAACGTTCTTCCCGAAGTTGAATAGCGATGGGATTTTCGTAAACCGTTTTAAGAGCTACTGCTTGCGAAGTCAAAAACTGTTCGGTGGTTCCAGGATATCCAAAAACAAAAGTAAAATCATCTTTCTTATATCCTTTGGTAGAGATAGTTAAGTGTTTTTTGGGCTTGTAAGGAATGTTGTCTTTGGAGAATTCTGCTGGTTTTCCATCGGGTCCGGTATAGATTCTGAATACAGAAAAATCGCCAGTGTGGCGAGGCCACATCCAGTTATCCGTATCGCCGCCAAATTTTCCAATATTTGAAGGAGGAGCGCCTACCAAACGTATGTCTTTAAAAATCTCATTAATGTACATAAAATATTGATTTCCATAATAAAATGGTTTAATTACCGCTGAATAATGAGTTCCTTTAACGGCTTCTTTGGTAATTTTTTCAATATTTTTCTCAACTATCTTCGCTCTTTCACTTTCGCTTGTTTGATTGGTTATTCCTTCTAAAACGGCCTTGGTAACATCTTCCATCCGAATTAAAATAGTAGCCGTCAATCCTTTGTTTGGCAACTCTTCATCGAGCGACATAGCCCAGAAACCCTTCTCTAAATAATTGAATTCCAAGGAACTGTGTTGTTGAATATTTCCATAACCACAGTGATGATTGGTGAGCATCAATCCTTTGTCTGAAACAATTTCGCCAGTACACCCTCTTCCAAAAAGAACAATCGCATCCTTGAGGCTGGCATTATTGATACTATAAATATCATCGGCAGAAATTCTCATGCCGTTTGCACGCATATCTTTTTCGTTTTGTTGTTTGAGCAACATGGGAATCCACATTCCTTCATCAGCACGCATAAACGATTGTGCTACAATTAGGAACGCAATACTAATTAAGATTTTTTTCATACTTATTTTGATTTATTGAGTAAATACATATTGAATTAAGTTGGCACCCATTCGAAGTGCTTTCAAACGAGTTTCTTCAGAGTCTCCATGAATGATGGCATCTTCCCAGCCATTTCCCAAGTCCGTTTCGTAGGTATAATAGAGCACCAAGCGACCGTTATAAATAATACCAAAACCTTGAGGCGGTTTACCATCGTGTTCATGAATTTTGGGCAAACCGTTTGGCAATTTGAATTTTTGCTGATAAATTGGGTGATTAATGGGCAATTCGACCAATTCTACGTCTGGAAAAATCTTTTTAATTTGTGGACGAACATATTTGTCCATTCCATAATTATCATCAATGTGCAGAAATCCGCCCCCAATAAGATAATTTCTCAAATTATTCGCTTCTTGATCCGAAAAAACAACATTTCCATGCCCGGTCATATGAATGAAAGGATAATTAAAAATATCGGCACTGCCCACCTCTACTGTCGATGGATTAGGATTGATATTTGTATGAACATTTTGATTGCAAAACTTGATTAAGTTTGGCAGAGAAGTTGGGTTTGCATACCAATCGCCACCCCCACGATATTTTAAAACCGCGATTTGATAGGAATATTGAGCAAAAACTAAATGTGTATTCAGCAACATCAAAACACTGAATAAAAGTAATTTATAGTTTATTTTATGCATTTTTTTCAATCTTAAAATCCATTTATTCGTATTTATACGAAACTTTTATTGGCTCAATTTAGGGGATAAAAATACAAAAATAAATCAACATGGAATTTATTTAAATATCATTCCAGGAATGATTGCAAGGGAAACATGCTTTTATTAAGACAAAACAACGTAAATGGACTTTCATGTCGTAAATTGATATGTTAACCTGAAAATAAAAACAAAGTTTTACCAATCGAGGAAATATTATGTTTTATAGAAATGAACAATTGAATAATGATAAAAAAACATAAACAAGTTTAAAATGCCACTAAAATTGTATATTTTTGTTTTGATTAAAATAAAAGGATGTACGAAAGAGATTTATCAGCCCTTGACCGTTTTCGGAAAGCAATGCGTGAAGGAAGCGAACAAGAACAATTAATAGCAGCTCAGCATTTATTAGGCTCTGGGAACCACAAAGAGGCACTCATTGCTTTTGAGATTTTAGCCAAAACATACGATCATCAAAAGGGATATTGTTATTTTAAACAGGGCGATTGTTACTTAAGAATGGAAGAGGAAGAAAAAGCCATTGATTGTTATGAAGGTGCCTTAAAAAATGCTTATAATACTGAAGATGTTGACGATGCCATTTGGCAAGCTTGCGAATCGGCCTATTATAAATTTAGAGAAATCGACATCGTGCGACGCTATATTGATCTTTTTCCCGAAGGAAATTCCATTCGATATGCCAAATCTATTATCGATAATTTAAGATAAAAAAATGTTTGAAAAGATAAAACGTCAAATACCCAATGTAATCACTGGAATGAATTTATTTGCCGGTTCTATTTCCATTGTTTTTGCTTTTGAGAATCAATTGGAAATGGCTTTTTATTTGATTTTATTGGCTGCTGTTTTCGATTTTTTTGATGGATTTGTAGCCCGACTTTTAAATGTACAATCAGAATTTGGCAAAGAATTGGATTCATTAGCGGATGTTGTCTCTTTTGGACTTGCACCCGCAGTGATTATGTTTCAATTTTTTCAAAGCAACATGCAAGTTTTCGGATTTGAGGCTTATCCTTTATTACCCTATATTTCTTTTATTGTTCCTGTTTTTTCGGCATTTCGTTTGGCTAAATTTAATCTCGACACCCGACAAAGCGAATCTTTTTTAGGCTTACCAACGCCTGCAAATGCCTTATTTATGGGCTCATACGTATTTCTGCCCAATATATTCAACATTGCTCATCATCCCCTATTTTTATCAATCCTAATTATTACGATGTCCCTTTTATTGATTTCTGAATTGCCCATGTTTTCTCTAAAAATCAAAACTTTAAAAATAAAAGGAAACGCAAGCCGCTATTTTATCATCGCTTTTGTGATTGGGATGTTCTTTTGTGTCAATCATTTGTGGCTGGGTGCCATTGCAATTAGCGTGTATATTGTGCTAAATTTATTGCTTTTACTGAAAAAACTAACGTGAGCTTCTGCGATTTCGCAGATATTCATAGATAAATATCGCCAAAAGGGTAAATGCGGTATTTGCAATTGCAATAAAAATCGTTTTAAAAAATCCTGAAAACGTAAAATGCTCCAAAAAGAAGTAGGAAAGATTGTATACAAAAACCAAAACCCCAGCATACGTAAAGAACCATTTTCCGCCCATACTGATTGCATTGGGAGCATATTTATTTTCGTAATCGGATTGACTAGAAGAGACCAATCTAATTATACTGGGTCTAAGAAAACCTAGCAAAACAGCAGAAGCTGCATGAATTCCCATAATGTTTCCAGAAAGCAAATCGACAAAGTAACCCATTAAAAATGAGAGTATTACTAAAGGCGTATGCTTGATTTTAAAAGGTAATATCAGGATAAAAACCACATATAGAAAAGGATTCATAAACCCAAACAAATCGATATTGTTTAAGATAAAAACCTGAAAAAAAACCAACAAAATAGAGCGTACTATATATTTTAGGTAATTCGTCATTTTTTATATTTTGAGGTTAAGCTATCGATTTCTGTTTTAAAATTATTTTTTACGACATACACTTCACTAATTCGGTTAAAATCGGTAAAAAACTGAACTTTTAAATCATAAAAATTGTCGTTGATATTGGGCTTCACGCCTTGAACCGTTCCGATTTGTACATTTTCGGGAAATACTGTAGAGTATCCACTAGTAACCACGGTGTCGCCCACTTTTATTTCCAAATGATATGGAATATCCAATAATTTCCCGAAGCGGTAATCTTTTCCATCCCAAATTACGGTGCCAATATATCCATTGCGAAGCACTTTGGCACTGATTCGGGCACCCCGCCGGGCATGTCCACCTACTCCTATCAGCAGAGCTCTTCGGCCTACACGGTGACATCGGTCGCGGTTGCATACAAATCCGACGATGCAGTAGACCCG
>JAQUGA010000048.1 GCA_028684405.1 Bacteroidales bacterium
CTGATAAATTCTTGTTGACGTTCGTTGATTTTTTTCTCAATCGAACCAAAACCGGGGGTGGAAGTCATTCCTGCTATAGAAAAATCGCCTAAGTCGGCCAGAGTGCCTCTCATTCTTCCTGTAGCAGCCCAGCCCGATTTATTGTCAAAATCAGTTAAACGCAGCTCGTTAACCCATACTTCTGCTGATTTAGGAAGCATATCGTCGCCGTCAGACAAGCTTCTTTTCTTGGGATTACGAACTCCAATCATAATTACTCGAACATCGCTAATATTGGGTGTTCCAACAACAACAATGCGGTTTTTGCCATCAAATTCGCTATAGGGATATGTTATTGAATAGGATATTCCATTACGTAAATTTATATTGCGTTGTTGTTTGGCATCCACCAATTTTTGCAATTCAATATTCATTTCATTCTCTTCGGGCCATATTAAATTGTCGTTTTCGGCCGTTGTATACCAGTCGGTAAATTTCAAGGGTACTTCATATTCATAAAAATTCTCAGTAAAGTCGGAACCCAAGCGGATAAATATGGTTAAATCATCATCTTTTACAATATCATTTTGCAATAATTTTTCAGCATGAATAAACATACGAAGGAATTTGAATCGTCGAAAATCGAAGCTAGTGGTTTTGAAAACGGCTCTTGCATCGCCGTCTAATAAGTTGGAAACCCGCATGGAAAGCGATTGCTCATTAAGCTTATACATATATTGACTGCTGTAGCCCTGCTCTCTGTCGATTCCTGGAGGAAGGACATAAGGAATGGGAACTCGTTTTCCGTTTTCTTCAATATTTACGGTCGAAACGTTAAAAGACGTTTGTTCATCGCCTCCCGGAATATATTCGCCGTTGGAAAGCAATTCAGAATAATATTTTCTCCAATCTCCCCGAACCAATTCAAAAGTAGCCATACGGCAGATAATGGGTTCCGAAAAGTCTTTCATGGCTATACGCATAAAACGAATGGAATTGAAACCTTGTATGTTTCCTACTGTTTTTTGTGGCTCTCTGATGGGAACTTTAAATTGATACCATTTTACGTCGGTACTTGTGCCGTCGGCCAAACGAACTGTAGTTGTATAAATGTCTGAAATTGAATTTTCGCCAATATTCATTTTGGCTGGATTTAAATCAATTAAATATTGATAATATCTTTCGTCTTCGCTGAGGGTATTGTCGCGGTTAATATCTTCTACGTTTGGCAAAGTGGATGCCATAGTTGGATACGATTCAGGGTTTTGTGCATCGGTAGGCGAGTTCCCCTCAGGATTATTAAACTTTTTGTATCGATCTAATATTTTTATATTGTTAGCATCGTAATCTGAACCTCTGAAATAGTGATAGTTATCAGCAGATGGGTCATTGTTTGCATTTTGATAGGCAACAGATGAAGAACCTAGATTTGGGCTGTTTGAAATTTTATCCAGATAGCTTTCTTTAAAGAAAGTACGCTCGTTGATATCGCTTAGTCCATCATACCCAACGTCTTGGTATTGGCGCGATTCTGGGCTGTTGTCAAAGGCGTTAACCAAAGCTTGTAAAGTGGGAACTACTCCCCAAATAGTAGTGTCTACATTTTCCATGACGGCCGTTGTGGGCAATCCATTTTCAAAACTTTTTCGACCATCTCTCAGAATGTCTTCGGAAACATCACCCAGGTGGATATACATTTTTCCTCCATTGTGATTTGGATTTAAAATAAAGGGATCCATCATCCAAAACTCGATGTATTCGATGTTGGTTGCATCAAAGTCGGTCGATTCAATTCGTCTCATTATACCGCCCCAACGGCTTGCTGGATTGTTTAATGTACCATCACTATTCAGTCCGTACGAAATTCCAGAAATGGGATCGACATCGTAATTATAGGGTCCTCGCTCGTTGGGATAAAAAGCCAAGTTGAGTACTGCCAAGTTGGTATTTTGATTGGTCGGATTTTCTTTGTTTGGGAAAACCTCTGTTTCCAAAACCTCACGAGCGTATGGATGCGATAAATCTTCTTTGGTAATATTGCTAGGCGAAGCACTATTGTTGCGATAGAATATAGGATCAATTATATACCAAGCAAATTTAGCTCTGTTAAATCCATACTTTAGGCCTGTCCCTGGTGCAGCTTCGGGCCAATGTTGTGGATCGGTTTGCCCTTGTGGTGTCGATGCTAAAAACCAAGAACCAATGTTTTTAATATCGATGGATGATTTTGAACCTTCAAAGTCGTCAATATAGGTGGTTCCAGATTTACCAATGGCTCGAGAATGTCCTGGAATAAAATGAGCAAATTCACCATCAAATGTGATTTGTGATTCTGCTTTTGTGCTATAAAACGGTAATTTATCTATGATTTTAGTCAATAATCTAGATTGAGTACGGTAGGACAAATTCATTCCCCATATTGTATTATTAATGGGTTCATCTCCATAATTAATCTTTTGCGTAAAGGGGCGTTCCCGAAGATTTAAAATGGTTGCACCTACATTGAAGTCCTTGTTTACGACATGATTAATGTGCATTCCCATCATGCGTTTGGTTTGAAAATTAAACATAGACTGACTTTCCAACGAAATGTTTATGGGAGTTCCAGAATTTAAAATCCCTTCGTTGATAATCTTTACTCGACCCAAGGTGTAATCAACAGTATAATCCACATTTTCAGTTAGCTTTATACCACCAGCGGTAACGTTTACCGAACCTTGGGGAACATTCATTGCATTGAGTGAAATTTCGGAACCAGACTGAGATTTGTACATTCCCTCAATGTAGAATTTGTTTCTGTCGGGATATTGTTGAGCCTGCTGTTTAGTGAGAGTGTACAATGAATCAAAGGCATATCGATTTGCCCATAAAGTATCTCCCATTGCAATTTTTAAATCTTTTCCAAAAGGTTCCAAAACAGGAAAAAAGATGCGACCGTTGGAAGCCTGAATGGTTCCACCCATGGTGGCAGCATTATCAATAAAGTCAAAAACACCATCGGAAAATGGATCTCCTTGGAAGTTGATTTTATCAAGCCCCATGAGTCGAATTAATGGAATCCCTTTTTGAGGTCCTTCGGTGAAAAATCCAGTCAAAACACCTCCTTCATCGCCTCCATATAAAACGTTTAAACGAAAATCTTCAGAATTAACCTGAAAAGCATTTAATGAATATACGTTTTTCATCATTAAATTCCAAAGCGGACTTTGTGTACTCAATGAGGAACTTTTTAATAGTTTTACCATTAAGTTGCTGGGTGGATTCACTTCGTTCGAAAATTCTCCCACTTGATATACGCCAGTATCTCCTACAATTGTATACTGGAATGCTACGGCCAAAACTTGATCGTGGCTGAGAGTAGAGTTTAGAGAGATAAAACCAAGTCGGGAGTTAAAAGTATATTCGTTGGGTTGAAGTTTACGGGCACTTTCTACCTTTTCAAAATCGACACCCGAAACCATGCCTCCCAAATAGGTTCGCAAATATTCGCCCACGTGATTAATGCTGCGCAGACGTGTGGTATCAAGTTGAGGATTTGTTAGCAAATTGTTTACTAAATTGTTGGGAATAGCAGGAACCATTGGATTGCCAATAATAAGCGGATTGTTTGGTTTGGCTTCGCCAATGTCCGTAAAAGCAACAATATTTCTGTTTTCTTGGGTTGCCGCACCAATATTGGTACGCCAAACTTCGATTTTTGTAATGTTAATGGGAGAAGAAACCAAAGGCAAGTCCGCTAAAAAACGGTTGTAATTATCCCTAAAATATTGAGCAATAAAAAAGTGCTTATTCTCTTCATAATTGTCGGCTTTGAAGTTAAACTCGTTCGTTTGAGCTCCTCCAGAAACGGTAATATTTTGAGATTCTCCTTTTTGTTCCGAAAAAACAGCAGTAACAAATGTTTTTCCAAACTGAAGTTGGGTTTTGACCCCAAAAAGACTTTGGCTTCCTTGTATTAAGGTAGAATTTAATGGCAAAGTAACATCCCCAGCTTCTATTAGTTTGATAATTTCGTCTTCTTTTCCTTCGTATTTTAATTTCAAACGATTCTCAAATTCAAAAGTAGCTTCGGTGTTATAATTGGTTTTAAACTCAATTTTATCACCCACTTTTGCAATTACGCTCATTTGAATTTTTTCATCAAAATTGAAGTTTGTATTTCTTCGTTGACGAATATCTAGGGCTGGATCGTCTCTGCGATTGTGAATCACTCCAAAAATAAGTTCTGCTGAACCGCTGGGGCGAATGTCGATAACATTGCTGCCGAAAATTGTTTCAAAAACTTCTCCACCAATTTTTAGTTGAGGAATTAGTCCGCCGCCACCACCTTGATTCGATATTTCGGCTCGTTCATTCCAGTATTTCTGCAGACCTTGGTCGATGTCGTATTGACGATATTCGTCAAAAGACATTACTTGAGGGGTTCCGAATGGACGACCTCCAATTTTCTTTTGAATAATGTATTGGTTATTTACAGCATCATACTCAACATCCGTAGTTTGATTTGAGGGGTCGTTTAAATAGAGTGGGTGACCCTCTTCTCCTTCTTGAATAGGAAATTGTAAATTAGAACCTTTGCCCGTATCGGTAGGATTTGGGATGGTTTGAAAATAGGATGTAGGCACGCCATTTTGTAATTGTGACGGCATTTTGAATGCAAATGAAAGAGCGTAAGATAAAATAATCGGTGCAAGAAAATATTTAAAAAGTTTTTCCAAGGTGTCAATTTTTTTTGCGTTTTACTCTACTATAGCATCTTTAAGGCTAATTTTATTAAGTTTTCAACACTTAAATTACTGTCGGTTTTCAGAATTTTGTTGAGTGCCGAGTTGGATGCTGGTTTTGAAAATCCCAAATGAACTAATGCTGTTAACGCTTGTTCTTTATTAGTATTGTGTATAACAGTCAAAATATTTCCAGTTTCGATGTTTTTTTCAAGTTTGTCTTTCAGTTCAATTACAACTCGTTGAGCAGTTTTGATACCGATTCCTTTTATGGATTGGAGCAATGATAAGTTTTGACTGGTGATGGCTTCCACCAATTCGCTTGGCGACATAGCTGAAAGCATCATTCGAGCGGTGTTTACCCCAATTCCATTAACGGTAATTAATTGACGAAAAACGCTGCGCTCAACATCTGTAAAAAAACCGTACAAAAGATTCGTATCTTCGCGAATGACTTGGTGCATCAATACTTTGGTTTTGTTTCCAACATCTGGAAATTGAGAGTATGAAAACAACGATATTTGTGCAATATATCCAACACCATTACAATTGATAACAATATGAGTAGGTGCTTTTTCTGTAATTAATCCTTCAATAAATTCAATCATTTTTCTGTGTTTTGAATGTTCTCTAATGCCCATTTAAATGCATTTTCAATCATTTCTGCGGGAGGTTGTTCTATAAAACCATTTTCGATTAAAGCGTGAGTCATGCTTCGTGCATGTTCAATCTCTTTTTTTGCAATTTGGTAAACCTCTTCGCGGGTCATAATAATTTGAGCTACACCATCGGCAATGGCTTGCATGGCAACGTCTGCTGCTTCATGTGCAAAAACATCGGCTTCGTCCATCGTTGGAACGATGTATTCGGGATGGATGCCTTTTTGTTCTGCAAATTTTGCCAACGAATGGGCTGCTGCAATAGCCATGTTGTCAGTGATTTTGCTGGCCCTCACAATCAGTGTGCCTTTTAATATTCCAGGAAATCCAATGGAATTATTTACTTGATTGGGAAAATCGCCCCGACCTGTGGCAACAATATAGGCTCCTGCTGCTTTGGCAGAGTGTGGATATATTTCTGGAATGGGGTTCGCACAAGTAAAAACAATTGCTTTTGAGTTCATTCGCTCAATCCATTCGGGTTTGATAATATCCGGTCCTGGAGCAGACAATGATATTAAAATATCTGCTTTGCTAAATGCCTCTTCGGGAGTTTGGAGTTTTTGAGGATTGGTTTTTTGACACAATTCCCATTTTAAATAGAAACGAGGATCGTTTTCAATGTCTTTTCTGTCAGAATGAAGAGTCCCTTTGTTATCAAAAACAACCATATTTTCGGGTTTTGCTCCTTCTAAAAAGAGCAAGCGAGCAATGGTAGTATTGGAAGCACCTGCCCCGAAAAGAACTATTTTTACATCTTCAATGCTTTTTTGGGCAAGTTTAAGAGAGTTAATAACTCCGGCTAAGGTAACGCAAGCAGTTCCTTGGGCATCGTCGTGCCACACAGGAATTTCGCATTCGTTTCTTAATACGTCTAAAACTTTGTAGCAATTGGGTTGTGAAATATCTTCCAAATTAATCGCTCCAAAGCTATGTTGCACCATTTTGACAAAATCAATTATTTTGTCAGGATTGTTTTTCCCAGTTTCATCTTTACTGTCAATACACAGAGCAACTGCATCAACACCTCCAAGATATTTCATTAAATAGGCTTTTCCTTCCATCACGCCCAATCCGCCGGCTGGTGTGCAGTCGCCATCTCCCAAAACGCGAGTGGAATCGGAAACGACGGCTACTAAATTGCCCCTGTTGCTGAGCGTATATGAAGATTCTTGGTGGTCACGAATGCTTGTCGAAACTGAAGAAACTCCAGGTGTATACCAAACATTAAACCAGTTAAATCCGCATACAGGAGCCTTTGGAAGTGTTTGAATCTTGCCTCCATAAAACTCATGCGCCTTCTCAGATAGCTTTTTCAAAAACAAAGTTTTACATCGGGCTTTTTCTTCTTCCGAAAAATGATTCGGAATAACCTCTTCGATGTTGCTTAAGTCTATATTTATCTTTTTTTTCATCAAAATTATCAAAATAGTTTGGTCGGTAAAATTACATGTTTTTTTGTAACCTCAAAGCCTATTATATATTTTTGTATACTCATTTTGTTTTCTCTCTTTTAAAGAACTCATTTTTTTATGTTTTTTTAGTGATTTTCTCTTTTTATTATAAATAAATTGATTTTTTCCATCAATGAACCTTTTTTTTATTAGTTTTGTTATTGTTTGTAAATTACTAATAATTGATATTATGAAAATATTTTTCCAAACCACAAATAGATGGTTGCTTCTTGCGGTTATAGTCTCTTTTCTTTTCTTCTCTTCGTGCTATAAAGAAAAAGATTTCGATTTCGACAAAATGGCAAAAAACCAATATGAATCTGAATGGGCGATTCCTGTTATCCATAAAAAATATTTTTTATCCGATATGATTGTTGATTCCAGCAATCATATTGTCTCCGACAATAATCATTTTTTAACCATTGTTCATTTTACTGGCGATTTGTGGACCGCCACTGCCGAAGATTTATTCGTTCTAAATGATCAAATGGATTCATATTCTGCTACCGTACCAGCACCTGCATCGGCGCCCCTGAATTATTATGAATTAAATTTTAGCAATCCGATTAATTTTAATTATGGGACTTTGAATGAAATTGATTCAATTCACTTAAAATCTGGATATATTCAGGCAATAATTAACACCAATATAAATCACAACTGTGAATTGACCATTGAATTTCCTGAAATAAAAAGTAGGACAAACAATCAGAATTTAAGCTTATATTTTCCAATGCAATCCAGCGGACACGCAAATCCTGCTTCGGGAACCGCTACTTTCTCTTTGTTGGATTATAATGTAAAGTTTTCAAACCCAAATCAATTGCAAGCAAATTACAATATAAAAGTATACGCTGATGGACAGCCTTTTGATATTCCTAGCTATACTTTCAATGCCAATTTTAACATAAATGATCTGAAATTCAAGAGCATGTTTGGTTATTTTGGACAAGTAACCGATCGTCTTTCAGATACCGTTTCTATAAAGTTGTTTAAACATCATTTTGAAAACAGCATTCAGCTCAAAGAGGTAAAAGCGCATTTGTTGATGAAAAATTCCTTCGGAGCTCCTTTGCAGTTTACAGTCAATAATTTTTCTATTTATACTGGTGGCGAAGAGCGTTTAGTTATGACCCCAGGATACCAAGTAGAAGGACCATTTCCAACTTTTCAGCAGTTTGGACAAACGGTGATGAAAACAGATTCAACCTTCCTCAATCCCAATGTGCTGGAAATATCACCCAAGCACATGGCTTTTGATGCAATTGGTGTTTTGAACCCTGCAAATAATCCCTTAATTCGTAATTTTGTAACCGATAAAAGCAAGTTTAGCATTGATGCTAGGTTGGAATTTCCAATGGAAGGCAATGTTAACTATTTCTCTTATGTTGATACGATAGAATTTTTCTTCGAAAGTATTGATCAGATAGAGTTTGCTAATTTTAGAGTTTATGTCGAAAATGCGTTCCCTATAAATGCCGATATGCAAATTTATTTTACGGATACAGCTCATGTTGTTTTAGATTCGCTTTTGGTAAACCGAAGTTTAATACCGTCTGCTCAAGTAGGGCCTGCACCTCATTATTACACATCAACTCCTGGAATAAAAACATTGGATATCGTTGTTGATAAAACAAGATTAGCAAAATTAGCCAACACAAAATGGCTTGTCGTATATGCTCGTCTTCGTTCGTTTGATAGTCCAAGTACTTTTGTGAAGTTATATTCCAATCAGTACTTATATGTTACCGTTGGAACAAGAGTGAAAATTAAAGCTGAATATTAATTTTTAGATTTCTATTAAGTATGAAAAAACATATATTTACTATCTTTTTGTTGTTTTTTGTTGTTTATTCAACGAATGCACAAGACCGAATGCTAACGCATATGCATAGCGTTCCACAAGCGAATCAAAACAACCCCGCTTTTACAGTGCCATACAAGTTTTATATCGGTATTCCGGGTCTAAGCTCCGTTAATGTTAGTTTTCAAAATCCCTTTGCTTATGGAGATGTGGTTAAAAGACGTTCGGATGATTCTTTATATATTGACCCACAATCTTTTTTAAAAACGTTCTCTAAAAACAATATAACTTCCCTCGATTTAAAAGAAAATGTCTTGGATTTTGGGTTCAGAGTTAAAAATAATTTTTTCACCTTTACGCAAAGCATTAGAGGAAATTTCGACTTCTCTTATCCTGAGGATATGTTTGCCTTGCTAATTAATGGAAATACTGCTTTTTTGGATGAAGATAGAGCTTTAGAAATGAAAAAACTTAAGGTTAACGCGACTGTTTTTTCCGAATCAGCCATTGGGTATCAAAGAAATTTAACCAACCATATCAATATTGGAATTCGGGCAAAATATTTGCAAGGATTTGCCAATGTGAATACAAAAAACTCTTATTTCTATTTGCATACCAATCCAGAAAACTATTTTTTAACTGCAAAAAGCGAGTTTGATGTTTATACAGCGTCTGTTTTTGACGAGGATGGAAATTTAAACCGCAATGATTTATTTAAAAACCGAGGACTTGCTTTCGACTTTGGAGGAGTCTATCGTTTTTCTGATGATATGGCGGTTGGTGCCAGTGTTCATGATATCGGGTTCATTCGATGGAATACGAGTCCTCGGCAGTATTCATCGAGTATGGTAAATGATGAATTTACTTTTAGAGGTTTTGATTTGAGCCATCTTTTTGCCGGAAACCAAATTAACAGTGGCATTATTCAGGAAGTAGCTGATACATTGACCGACCAATTCATCTTTTCAGATACTGCTCGAACTGCCTACACCACCTGGTTAAATCCAAAGGTTTGTTTCGATGCGTATTATGTTTTAAACACACACAATAAATTTGGGGGATATCTTAGAACTGATTTTGTAAATGGTATGATTCTTCCCTCACTGACGCTTTCTTATCAACGTAGTTTTGGTCGCATTCTGCAACTTGGAGCCTCCTATGGTGTAAGCAAAGCACAATGGTCAAAGTTGGGGCTTGCTATGTCCGTCAAGTTCGGTCCCTGTCATGGTTTTGTTAGTACGGAAAATGTTTTTTCGTTCAATAATGCTACCAAAATAAATAATTATTATCTTCATTTTGGTTTCAATGTTGTCATAGGTAAATGGCGCGAAGCTATGTTGGATAAAAACAAATCATCCATCGATCTTTAAAAACGACAAATTTTACAAAATCTTTGGCATAGTTATTTCATTCATAATTGTTTGAGTTTAAAATATTAGATTATGAGAAAATTATTTCCTTTTATTTTTTTTATGACAGCTGGGTTTTTGTTCGGTCAAAAAGTGTTTTCCGTCGATTATGAAAGTCAGGCCGATATAAAAGTTTTTGTGGTCGATTATGAAAGTCAGGCTGATTTGCTTGTCTACAAAGTCGAATATTCGAGCCAAGCAGGTCAAAACGATGGCAAATGGTTCTTTGTTGAATATTCGAGTCAGGCTGATAAAAAGATCTATTTTGTGGATTACTCCTCTCAAGCTGATTTGAAAATTTTCTTTGTAAAATATTCTAGTCAAGCAGGATGGCGGAACAAAAACAAGATGCAACTGATGTATTAGCATTAAGTGCATTGAATAATCGTCCTCCGATTATCTAAGCTTGTTACTAATCGAAGGACGACAATTCAAAAGGCTATATAAACTTACCGAATAATAGTAAATGTACCGGTGTATTCTTTTTCTTCTCCTTTGAAAACATATTTCAAGATGAAGTAGTTTGTTCCATCGGCTGCATTTCTTCCGTCCCAGTCGTTACGATATCCATATTGTTGATAGACTAAATTGCCCCATCTGTTGAAAATTTGCAAAAAGCTATCAGGATATTTTTCAATATTTTTAATAACAAAATAGTCGTTGACACCATCATTATTGGGAGTGAAAACATTTGAGAATTGCAAAATATCATCAATAATCCATATTGTTTTATAGGCAGTATCAAGGCATCCATGTTCGGTGCTTACAATAAGTTCAACATTATATGAATTTTCAGAAGTAAAAGCATGTGAAACATAGGGCAAATCTGATGTGTTGTTATTTCCAGAGGCTGGATCGTCAAAATCCCAATTCCAAGCAACAACATTACCTTCTGATTGATCGTCAAACTGAATGGTCCAACTTGGATCATCGCTTTTTTTCACAATCTCAGGATTTGCATCAAATTTAGCAACCGGTAGCGGGTGAACGGTGATTAAATTTTCGTAAACTCTTGTGCTGTCGCAATTAACAGGCGTTGTAATGGTAAAGCTAATGGTTTGATTTCCGACTTCTTCAAAAGTATATTGTGGATTTTGTTCGGTTGAAAGTCCGCCATCACCGAAATCCCAGAAAAACTCGTTGCCATCTGTTGGATGAATGCTTTGAAACTGAACGCTTAATGGCTGACATCCTGCATCTGGAGTATAGGTAATATCAACTGGTGCTTTGGGATTGATTTCAAAAATACTGATGGTATCTTGTTTCTGACAACCCAAGAAATCTGTGATTACAATAGTATAGGTTCCAGCATAAATATTTGAGTTTACGGGTCCATCGCTTCCATAAGGCAGCCATGTGAAATTGTATCCCGGTGTTCCTCCCCAAACTAAAGCAATGGCTTCTCCCGATGGATCGCCAGCACACCAGACATCTGTTTTTGAAAGCGTAATAATAATTTCTGTATTTTGAGGAATATCAATTTCTTTAAAATCGAGGCAATCGTTGGCATCGGTAACGGTAACTCCATAATCGCCAGCACTAACAAGGAATAAAGTATCACTACTATTCATCGTAATGTTTGTATCTCCCGTAGACCAAATAAAGGTAAAGGGAGGAGTTGCATTTATGGCGGTTGCAATCAGCGCTCCGGTTGTGTCTCCGTAGCAGAAAACAGTGGTTCCAGATAATACCAATTCCATGGGGAGGTTTGGCGTGATTACGATGGGGTCGATAAGAGTGTCAAAGTTGCCAGCCAATTGTGGGAAAATATCTCCAGGAATGTTCGGTTGGAATCCCCCCAATTGCCATGTTCTGTTATACCATGTTATTGGTAAATACCCTAAAGGAATGGTCAAATCAATCAAAGGACCAATGGTGAAACTTAAATCAATTTCTGGAATTTCAATTTCTGGCATTTGAATGGCGGGTTGGCAAAATTGCTGCATTTGTCCTTCCACTGGAACTTCAAAACAGAGTTCGGGAACATAAGCGTGGGTCGAAAACGGAAACGATGGAAGTTCTAATGTAAGTGTGATAGCTTCGATTATTAGCGCAAAAGTGACGCTATCCCATGTTTTATTGGTGAACTTATTGGTCATGATGTGGGCTAAATCCAGATTCATATTTGGATAGCCATTGCATGGATATTTGAAATTCAGATGGTTGTCGACTTCGAAAAAGATGGTGCTTGCAAAACCCGATCTGACGGTTTCATCATTGTTTGACGGATTTGTTTCGGTATATTCGACAGCAACAGGAAAGCTAACTTTTGTCCAGATTGTTGGGTCAAAGCTGATGTCTTGAACAAGATAATTCCTTACCCGGAATGATATGTCGAGTAAGTCATAAATCAATAAAATTCCGCCTCCTAAGTCTACCGTATCTTCTAATGCAGCCAATATTTCATAAACAGAAGAGCCAGGGCCAGAGATAGCCATTAAAAACTGGATAATATCCAACTCGAGATTCATATATGCGCTGTCGCCGTGTGCGTACAAAGTTTTTGTAACAGGATCTATGTAGGAAGTGGTTTCTACATATGGAATAGAAACAACCCCACTAAGGCCTATTCCACCTAAATTATCAAACACAATGGGCAAAACTTGGGTTTCGCATATTTGAAACTGCCCATTAATTAAACAAGGATAATGAGCAATGCCTGTAAATGTATTAATGTCGATAATATTGATGGTTTCTGCTGGGATTTGATAGTCGATAATATCAATGTCTATACACCCAAACATGCAAATTTCGGCAGAAACATCAACGCCAAAGCCAAAATCAATTCCAAATTCAAATATTCCTTGAACGGGAAAACGTGTGTTTAAGAGCCAATCGTCGAGAACTTCGTATTCAGAATAGATGGTCACGATGTCGCCCTGATTAAACTGTTGATCTTCAGGAAATTTTAGGGTTACTTCAATGGGATATTGAACATCAACTTCGCCCCCGTTAAACCCATTATACGAAATGTGTGAGCCAAAAAGCAACCACCAGTCAATGCTTATGATGGCACCAAACTGCGCCCCGAATATATCTTGAATGGAGCCTAAATTATTATGTCCAGATTCGTTTATTTGAAATAAATCAAAATTAAAGTCAATCGTAAAAGCATCGCCTTCTTCCCACATGTTTTGTTGATAGCTTCTGTAAAATATTTCATTGGTGACAATTTGCTGAGCTTTTAGAGTATTGCTTGTAAATAGTAAAGCCACAAATAATACAAAATGAACAAGAAATGTTTTTAATATTTTAGACATATCAAAGGTTTAAAATGTAATACTTAATAAACTTTTCTTTAGCATATCGTGTAAGCTGCTTTTAAGTTCGACAGGATAAGATGCTGAAATCCAAATAGTTTTTAAGTAATCTCCGGTAAAAAGCATCATTCTCTCGTAATCCTTTTCTTCAATTTGGAGGGATAAATAAATTAAAATTCCAGCCTGATTGTTGGTTGTCATCACCTCTTCCGATTGAATGAATTTTACACCTTGTGGTTCTAAAACTTCTGGAGTGATGTTTTTGACAGCTAAAAGGTAAACAACTCTCTTTATTTCAGAAATCTGTA
>JAQUGA010000264.1 GCA_028684405.1 Bacteroidales bacterium
AAAAACAAAAATACGTTATTTTTGATTAATTGAAAACAAAATATATGTTACCTTTGTGAAAAACAATGATTAATATGAAAAATAAAATTAGATTAGCGTTGATTTTAGTAGCTTTTGCTTTTATTTCTCTCTCTTCATGTCATAAAGAGAGCTCCGATGATGTAAATCAAAGCCGAATTTTCACCTCGTATGAGTTGTATTATAACGCAGATGAAGATATCACCCATGCACGTGCCAGTTTTAGATTTGGAAATATAACAGGCACATTGCTAGAGCTTTCAGCTCCCAGTGAAGTTCGTTTTAATAATCAACTCCTAAGTTTTAATTCAACCTTAGCATACTATGAAAAAAGTTATGCTGGATTTGTTCAAAGTGGAACATTTACGTGGAAAAATACAGAAGGAACTGTTTTTAACAATACCATTGAAATACACAGCGTTGACTATCCTGCATTATTGGATACAATATATAGAGATGCTTCTCTTGAATTCATATGGCAAGGTGATAGTTTAGGTGCCAACGAAGTGCTTACGTTGTCCATTAGTAATGATTTGGGCGAAGCTCAATTGTTTTCACAAGCTACAATAAATAGTAAAAGTATTATTTTGCCATTAAATAAATTACAATTACTGGAAGAAGGTGAAGCTAAAATATGGATGGATCGAAAATACTCGCCACCATTGGTCGAAAAAACTTCTGCCGGAGGAACGATTACAAGTCGGTATCGTCCAGTAAACAGAACCGTTTATTTAAAATAGTAATTTCTTTTATTTCAGAAAAATACGAAATTACATTTTACATTTCTTTGAATGTTCGCAGGGTAAACAATAATCGAAATGTTACGTAGTGGGGGCTTACTCCGAGGTCATCCCTTCTTTGGAAAAGCTTGAAATTATATCCGTACAACAACATAAAGACCAATTTTTGATCTTCAGCCGCTTTGGCACGATAGGAAAAGGGAAACATAATTCCAATATCTGGGCGGGCAAATAGTTGTCCATATTCTTTTTCTTTAACAAACATCAGGTTGGCACCCCATACCATTGGAGTTAAATCTATACCACCAAAGAAATTATTATGGACTGATACTTCAAAACTGTGATGAATTCTGTCTAAAAAACCATACTGATAGGTCACAGATTGTTGTAAGTATAAATTACTAACGCCGTAATACTGGCTCTGACCATATCCGAGACCTAAAAACATTGTTTTTCCCATGTCGAATCCTGCTGTTGCAGAAACACCATGTCGAATCCGCGACCACTTGTTGCCAACGGATGAAAAGGAGGTGCTTTTTTTGCCCATTTTATTAATCTGTGCATCTAAACCCTGCATAGATAGGAGGATAATGGCGAAAATAGAGACTTTAAATATTTTGGTGATTCTGTTCATTACAATATGTTTTTTGCAAAAATAAGAAATACTTATTTCAATATATTTTTTTTTTAATCAATAACAATTTGTTGTATTTTATTATTACTAATAAGTTACAGTAAATTAGAGAATAATACTATCGATTAAGTTCTGAGATGCAAGCCCAAACCATAAATCCGATTGCATTTTGCATCGCTTTTTCATTTAATTTGAAATTGGAAGCATGAAGATTGTATGTTTTTTCTTCATCGAAACCCACTCCGATTCGATAAAAACACGAAGGTGTTTTTTCAGCAAAATAGGCAAAATCTTCTGCTGTCATTCTTAAATCAATGTCTTTTGTTTTCTCTTTTCCTAAAAATTCTTGTGCAGCCTCTATGCTTCGTGCTGTTAGTGCTGGATTGTTGTACAAAAACGGATAGCCTTTATCAATAAAAACCGTGCAACTTGCTCCAAACGCTTGGGCTGTATTTTGAGCGATTTGCTCAATAAGCAAATGGGCTTCTTTTCTCCATTCATTGTTAAAAGTACGGATGGTTCCTTCAATTTTAACGTTATCTGGAGTTATGTTTGTTCGTCCTTCGCCAATAAATTTTCCAAATGTTAGTACAGTCGGAATAGAGGGTAAGGCGTGCCGACTCACAATTTGTTGGAGGGCAATAATAATTTGGGAACCAATTACTATGGGATCAATATTTTGATCTGGCATGGCAGCATGTCCGCCTTTGCCATTTACGGTGATATAAATTTCATCGGTTGAAGCCATGTATTTCTCCTCTTTAAAACCCGCAAAACCACATGGTAATTCAGGCATAACGTGCATGCCAAACATGCAATCTACGGTAGGATTTTCCAAAACACCTTCATTAATCATTTGAATAGCACCGCCAGGATATTTTTCTTCAGAAGGTTGAAAGATGAATTTTACATTGCCGTAAAACTCATCTTTTAATTCGTCCAATATTTTTATTGAAGCTAAAAGTGAAGCCATGTGCATATCGTGACCACATGCATGCATAACGCCTTGGTTTAGAGATTCAAATTCTACGCCCGAGGTTTCTGTAAGAGGCAAAGCATCCATATCGGCACGCAATCCAACAGTTTTTCCTTCGCCTTTTCCTCCTTTTATAAGTCCTACAATGCCCGTTTCGGCAATTCCTGTTTGATGCTCAATTCCCCATTGAGATAGAATTTCTGAAATCTTTGAGGCAGTGCGGTGTTCGCAGCCAGAGAGTTCTGGATGAAGATGAAAATCGCGTCGCATGTCAACGGCTAATTGATAAATCTCTTTGGATTTTTGCTGAATAATTTCTTTTAAATGTATCATAATTATGAAAAATTCTGAATTTGTATCATATTATAGTAAACTCCTTTTAAGTCAAGTAGTTCACGATGGTTTCCTTGTTCTACAATCCTGCCTTCGCGAAGGACAATAATCAAATCTGCTTGCTGAATGGTGGATAAACGGTGGGCAATGACCAATGTTGTTCTGTTTTGCATCAAAATATCCAAGGCTTGTTGCACCAAATATTCTGATTCTGAATCTAATGCAGATGTTGCTTCATCCAGAATTAGGATGTCGGGATTGTGCAAAACCGCTCTGGCAATGCTAAGACGTTGTTTTTGTCCGCCCGAAAGCAAAGAGCCAAGATCGCCGACAAAAGTATCGTACTTCTCTGGTAAACCATCAATAAATTCATGAATTTGCGCAATTTTTGCCGCTTCAATGATATCTTCTTTCTGAACATTTAAAATTCCGAAAGAGATATTGTTTGCAATGCTGTCGTTAAAAAGCACAACCTCCTGACCAACAATGCCCATGAGCCCACGTAAGTCTCGAATGGTATAAGATTTT
>JAQUGA010000049.1:0-12853 GCA_028684405.1 Bacteroidales bacterium
GAAAAGAAACCATTTTTACCCGATTGTTATTCTTATTGGACTCGTTCTTTTTTCATCCTGTAAAAAAGATGATCCTGCCGATGGTCCAAAAGACCCTCAGCCACCCAGCAGTTCTGCTCAAAAGTTTTTATTATTAAATTACAATAGTAGCAATGCACTAGGACCGGGGGCCTATATTTCACTTCTTGAAATTAAAAATGGAGCCCCTGTTATTACCAAATTAAATGATTTTTATCCTCTAGCATACTTAAATTCAAATGTTGATATTACAAAAAACCGAGCTGTGATGGGATTGCATTCAGTTTTTAACACCGATGGAACATCCCGCCGAACAGTAGGGGTTTGGTTTGATGTACCATCAACAAGCACATCAGAGCTACCATTGTTGCCAGCAGGTACAGGAAGGTATGCCTATTTTGGCTCTGCCACAGGAAAAGTTAGTGAAAATGGAAATATATTTTATTTATCTTGTTCAAACGATGCTTCGTACCACGATCAATACAGGGCGGCTTTGGTGAGATATAATCCTTCAAGCAGTGTTTTGGAACAAGCTCAACATCCAGATGCATTTATATTGGCTCAGCCCGAGCGTGGATGGGATACCGAAACGGGACAATATAAAGGAGATTTTTATCCATCTCCCGACGGACGTTATGTTTATGGTGTCATTGAAGCATTTGGCGTTGACGGAGGCTCTCTTCATTGGGATTATGAGATTTTGTTTAAATATGATTTTCAAACACAAACGTATACTCGACTTGGCGACGCAGAAGATAGCCATGTTCTCATTTTAGGAATAACCTCAGACAGAACACAAGTTTTCTACAATAGCCAAATTGGCTCTGTTTCTAAGAAGAAAATTGTGAATACAGCAACGAATACAACAAAACCAGTAACCATTACTGGTGGACAAGGGTATAAAAACACTTCTCGTTGGAATGCTAATGGCTACTGTTCGGGCGAATCAAATAGAACCATTGGAGTGTATGACGTGATAAATGATTCAAAGCATAATATTACCACACAAGCAGATCCAAATTATGCCCAATTTAGCTCTGGCGGAGATGCTATTTATTTTATGTTGAAGTCATCACAAAACAATTATTTGTGTAAAACGAGCAATACAAGCGCCTCTGCTAAAATTGATACGGTTTGTACATTATCCAAAAGCATTTATGAATTTATGGTTGTTAAGTAAATATATTATTGTTTTTTCATCTTTAAGCATCACAATTCCAAAGGATTGTGATGCTTTTTTGGATGCACGAAAGCTTGCTGTAACTTCTTCGTAAAACAGCAAAAAACAATCATAACTTATTGAACAAAGACGCTGTAACGAATGTTTAGTAAACAAAAATAAATCAAATAATAAAAATGAAAAACATCTCAAAACTTTTAATCATTGCTTCTTCTCTAGTTTTATCACTGACGTTGAGCAGTTGTAATAAAGAAGAAATTATCTCTTCATCAAAACTACCAAGTGAAATTACAACATACATTTCAACGCATTTTCCAACTCACACCGTTCTTCAAGTAACAAAAGAGATAGATGGATTTATTAAGACCTACGAAATAATCTTATCCGAAAGCCTAAGTTTGGAATTTAACAGAAAAAAGGAAGTAACCGACATTGACGGAATATCTCAACTACCAAACAGCGTAATTCCTGAAAAAATCAGGACGTATGTTAGTACAAATTTTTCAGACAATTATATTATAGGATGGAAGTTAGAACGCAATAGTCAACAAATAAAACTAGACAACGGACTGGAACTTGAATTCAACAAGAAAGGAGATTTTTTGAGAATTGACGGATAAGTAAACCCAAACCTACTTCGTCTGTCTACGGCTATAGCGACACAAAACAGAGAAATAATTTATAAACAAAAAAACAACAATATGAAAAACAGTTTTACACTTTTAGCAACATTTTCAATGTTATTCTTAATTGGTTTTACGAGCTGTGCTCAAGATAAAATCATTCCTAGTAATAAATTGCCAAAACAAATAATAACATTTGTAGAAACCCACTTCCCTGATAATTCGATAATACAAGCAAGCTTTGATAGGGAGTTGTTTTCAAAATCGTACGAAGTAATTTTAAAAGATAACATTAAATTAGATTTTAATTCGAAAAACAAAGCGACCTCTATAGAAGGAAATTCAAAATTGCCAGACAAGGTTATCCCAACACAAATTTTAGAATACGTAAAAATGAATTATAACAATAATGTCATTATTGAGTGGGAAATAGATGACAAAAAGCAACAAGTTAAACTGGACAATGGTCTTGAACTTGAATTTACCATAAAAGGCGATTTTTTGAGAATTGACGGATAATTTAGTAGTATGTAATTGCCTTTTAATCAAGGTAATGTGTTTAAAATATAATAAAAATCCATTAAGCAAACTTGGCTTATTGGATTTTTTACTTTAGCTCATGTTTAGCAAAGAAGAGGAAAGGAGTCTAATTTGTCACTTTGAAATAATTGATTAACTTTGTCAGTGGCATGAGGAAAAATGGCATTTAAAGTGCCCTGATACTAAAATGCTACAACAAAATATGATTAATTTAAAGAAAAATAGAGATGTCAGAAGAAATGAAACCTTGCCCAAAATGCAAGTCCCCATACGGATATTCGTTGGGAAATGAAATTTTTGCTTGTCCTGAATGCAGTCACGAATGGAATCCCGATGAAGTTGCAGACGAAAATGTTTTAAAAGTACTTGACTCAAATGGAAATGAGCTAGCCAATGGCGACTCGGTGATTATTATCAAAAATTTGCCTGTCAAAGGATCACCAAAACCCATTAAATCTGGAACAAAGGTGAAAAACATTCGATTGACAGACGGAGATCACAATATCGATTGTAAAATTGATGGATTTGGGTCGATGGCTTTAAAGTCAGAATTTGTCAGAAAAGCATAATTAGTACTTTTATAGAATATTGGAACTCACTTTTGTCTGATAAGTTTTCAATACTCTCCCTTAAGTATTAAGGGGGAAAATATTGAAAATCATGAATGAATATCAATCAATGCAAAAAACAAGCTCCTTTTTCAATAATAGTTATAAATATCTAATAATCTTCACATTGCATTGGTTTTTTTTAATTATTAGTGGTCAATAGTGATTTGAATTTTTAAAAAAATGGATTCTTCGCAAACATAGCTTTGCTGGAATCTATTTTTTTTATTTCATTTTGAAAGATTTTAAAACGAATCTTTCAAAATGTTTTTTAACTTTGTTCGTGGTCTGTCCCGAATAAATAATAAAATTCCAAATTGGCAGCAACTTAACATTTTATTCTAAAAAAATCAAAATAATGACAGAAACTCTATTAATTGTGCTAATTGTCTTGGTTTTTGTAAACATCTTAATCGGATGGAGAAAGAAATCGAAAATTGATATCAAACCTCAATTAAAAGAGATTGAAGATTCTATGATTAAGTTTGATTTAACCATGGAACGAACGGAAAAATCAATAAAAGATGAATTTCAAAGAAATCGGACAGAAACGCATGAAATTACAAAAACAAATCGTGATGAGTTGTCTAAATCGCTCGATTCTTTTGGGATTCAGTTTGAAAAAAATGTAAGAGAGCTAAATAAGCTTTTAAAGGAAAAATATGACGAAATGCACAATCAGCAGCTCGATTTTAATAAACAAATTACCGAAGGAAATACATCGAATCGGGAAGAGCTTGCCAAAAATCTAAAATCATTTGAAGATAATTTTACAGGAAATATGAAGGATTTGAATGAACTTCTTCGACAAAAGTTTAGTGATTTTTCTGCTTTGCAAAATGAGATCAATAAACAAACCATAGAAAATGTAAAAGAGGTTAAACAGTCTGTTGAGAGCCAATTGAAGTCAATTCGTGAAGACAACACTAAGCAACTCGATGAAATGAGAAAAACGGTGGATGAAAAGCTTCAAAAGACATTGAATGAACGCTTGAGTCAATCCTTCGAAACGGTTGGAAAACAGCTACAAGCGGTTCAAGAAGGCTTAGGGGAGATGAAAAGTCTGGCAACCGATGTAGGTGGACTTAAAAAAGTTTTGAGCAATGTCAAAATGAGAGGTGGAATTGGCGAAATTCAACTTTCAATGCTTTTGGAACAAATTTTGGCTCCCGACCAATATGAGTCCAATGTAAAAACAAAATCAAACAGTTCGGATTTAGTAGAATTTGCAGTCAAACTTCCTGGAAGAGACGATTCTGGAAAAAATGTTTGGCTTCCCATTGATGCTAAATTTCCAAAAGATATTTATGAACAATTGCAAGAAGCTTATGACCATGGCGATCAAAACAGTATTTTAGCCGCTCAGAGAAATCTCGACAACACCATCAAAAAAATGGCGAAAGACATTAGTGAGAAGTATATTGATCCACCCAATACCACCGATTTTGGAATTATGTTTTTACCTTTTGAAGGAATCTATGCCGAAGTTGTTCGGAAAGCCTCTCTGCTTGAAGATTTGCAACGAAACTATAAAATCATTGTTACGGGCCCAACCACGCTTGCAGCCATTTTAAACAGCTTGCAAATGGGCTTTAAAACATTGGCTATTCAAAAACGCAGCAGCGAAGTTTGGCAAGTTTTAGGAGCCGTTAAAAAAGAGTTCGAGAATTTTGGAGGAATGATGGAAAAAGCTCAAAAAAACTTCCAAACAGGACTAAATCAACTGGATGAAGTGATGGGCAAACGAACGCGAGCCATTCAACGAAAATTAAAAGGTGTTGAAACTCTTAGCGAAGCCGAAACGAAAAACATACTGCCCGAAATTGCAGATGCATCATTGATGATGGATGATGAAGAGGAGGATGAATAAAAAAATCTGACTATGACACACTTTGACTGGAATATGACTTAATTTCACAAATCCAAAACAAAACAAAAAACTTTCAGGGTTTAATAAATTACAAAGATAATGATAGAAAATTTTACAGCCATCGATTTTGAAACTGCACAAGGCACACGTACAAGCATTTGTCAGGTTGGACTTGTAAGGGTGGAGCGCGGCAAAATCATCGATGAAGTAAATATCTTGGTACAACCGCCCAACAATTATTATTGGAATCGGTTTATTGACATTCATGGAATTACCCCAAGACAAACCGCCAATGCACCCACTTTTGATAAAATTTGGAATAAAATAGAACCCTTTATCAAATGCCAAAATGTAGTTGCCCACAATGGTCATTCTTTTGATTTCCCTGTTCTTAATAAAACCCTCGAATATTATGGATTGCCCGTTCCGGATTATGAAAAATATTGCACTTATCGAATCTTTAAAAGCAATTTGGCCTCGCTTTGCAGTCATTATAAAATTCATTTAAACCACCACGATGCCCTGAGTGATGCTAGAGCTTGTGCAGAATTGTTCTTAATTCATTTGAAAAACATCTGAAAATTACTTTTGTGTCATTAAATTCAGACATGAGTTTTTTGTAATTGTTGACATGAAAAAATCAATTGCAAATTCAAATAATTTTCTAAATTTGTCTGTGGCTTGATAGGACAGGAGCATTTTGTTCTTTTGGAACTTCGTTTTTAGATTTACTTTAAACAAGCCAAAACAACTTTATTTTTCTAGAACACTAAAATCCTATTCCAGCATCTACTTTCCAATGCAAAAACGGCTAAAAATGGCATCCAAAACGTCGTTTGAGGTCACTTCGCCGGTAATACTACCAATGTGATATAAACAATCTTTAACGTCGATAGCGATTAAATCTGTTGGGATTTGGTTTTCAAAAGCTTCAAAAATATTCTCAATGGCTTGTTCGGCTTTTTGGAGTGATTCAAAATGTCGGATATTGGTAAGCACCGTGTTTTCTGAATACGTATCCATTTTGGCCGAATCCACTAGAATATTTTTTAATTCTTGAATGTTCTCCTTGCGTTTTGCCGACATGAAAACAGTTTCAATATTGACAAAATCTTTGAAATGAGAAGGAGTTTGGTTTAATAAATCAATTTTATTGGCAATCACGATGAACTTTTTCTCAGGATTGCTAATGTTTTGTCTGAAATCCGATAGCTCTTCAGAAATTTCATCAAAGCTAGTTTTATTAATATCAACAATATAGAGGATGATGTCGGCTTGCTCAATCTTTTTGTACGTAATATCAATTCCCAAATTTTCGATGGTGTCATCCGTTTTTCGCAATCCAGCAGTATCTATAAATCGAAAATTAATGCCATCAATTACAACTACATCTTCAAGCGCATCGCGAGTAGTGCCAGGAATATCTGTAACAATCGCTCTTTCTTCATTTAGTAATAGATTCAATAATGTTGATTTTCCAACATTTGGTTTGCCAACAATAGCTACAGGAATTCCATTTTTAATAACATTTCCTAGACTAAAAGATTCTTTAAGTTTTAATAATTCAGATTTAATATTTTTTAAAACGTCCATCATTTGCGATCGGTCAGCAAATTCAACATCTTCTTCGCTAAAATCGAGTTCAAGTTCAATTAGAGCGGAAAAATCAATAAGTTGTGATCGAAGTTTTTGCAAATCGCTCGAAAAACCACCGCGCATTTGATTCATGGCTACATGATGAGCCGCTTGTGTATTGGATGCAATAATATCTGCCACCGCTTCGGCTTGAAGCAAGTCCATTTTGCCATTTGCAAAAGCTCGCATCGTAAATTCACCTGCTTTGGCCAATCGAATATCATGTTTTATAAGCAATTCCAAAATTGTTTTTTGAATGTAATACGAGCCATGACAGTAGATTTCAACGCTGTCTTCGCCAGTGTAGGAGTGGGGACACCTGTACCACGCCAACATGCATTCGTCGATAATCTCATTCTCATCCTTGATTTGAACAAACTCAAGACCTCTTTTCAGCTGGCTTTCCAATGCTTTAGAAAGCTTTTTGGAGGAGGTGATTTTTTTTGCTGCTTCAAAAGATTTTTCGCCCGAAATACGTATAATAGCAATGGCTCCCGTGCCATTGGGTGTCGCTATTGAACAAATGGTTTCTGAATTTATCATGATATTTTTGGCTTTTAATATATTTAACAACAATATTGATTATTTCTTTTTTATTTTGTACTAGGCATATTTGTATAATTTCTTTATACGAATAAATGCTACAATTGGATACAATTATAACTAAAAAAACATATAGTGTACTTTGATCTTCCTGATTCTGCATATTTTTTTCTGTTCCTAATCATTTCGACAGGTTTGATTATTGGACGTTTGAAGATAAAATCCATCTCATTGGATTTTTCTGCTGTCATTTTTGTTGCTCTGATTTTAGGACATTATGGAGTAGAAATTCCCAAAATTATTCAGGATTTGGGTTTGTTGTTTTTCATCTTCACTATTGGTATTCAAGCCGGACCGGGCTTTGTTCAGTCTCTTAAGCACAATGGTTTGAAATATATTAGTTTAGCATTGGTAATTATAAGTGTTGGTTTAATATCAAGCATCTTTTCTATTTACTTTTTCGGAATAGACGTTTCTTTGATGACTGGAATTTTTAATGGTGCTTTAACCAGTACTCCGGGTCTGGCTGCTGCCATCGAAGCAACCCATTCGCCAAATGCTGCCATTGGTTATGGAATTGCCTATCCAGTTGGCGTTATTGGAGTGGTCTTGTTTGTGTCACTCATCCCAAAAGTTTTAAAAATTGACCTGAAAAAAACAGAATTAGAGTATGAATTAAACATGAAAATGTCGCATCCAAATATTGTAACTCGACATTTTTCGGTGACCAATACCGAAGTTCTTAATAAGCCTTTTGTGGAGCTTAAAAAACATCCTCAATCTGTACACTGTAATGCCATAAGTATCCACAGAGGCGAAAAAACAATTATTCCGAACAAAAATTTTTGTTTGCAAATTGGCGATGTAATTACGGTTATTGGAAGAGAAGAAGAGATGATTGAAGTGCAAAAATACATTGGTCCAGAAACTCAAAGAACATCGCTTAAATCAGGCACTCAGGATGTTCACTGGCTTTTGGTAACCAACAAAGCAATCATCAATAAAAGCATAGAATCTCTGCAGTTTTTTGAAAACTTTAATGCTTCTATAGCTATTTTACGTAGAAGCGGAATCGATATTACCCCAGATCCAAAAACCCACATTCGTTTTGGTGACCGATTGCTTATTGCTGCCGATAAATCAACCATGAAAAATGTAGCAACATTTATTGGAAATGATACCAATCGCTTATCCGAAACTGACTTTTTGCCCATTACTTTAGGAATCATTTTAGGTATTTTGCTGGGAAGCATCTCTTTTCAATTTTCCCAATCATTCACTTTCTCATTGGGCATTACAGGCGGTGTTTTAATATCTGCACTGGTGTTAAGTGGAATTGGAAAAACAGGTCCCATTATCTGGACGATGTCCAGCAATGCCAACTTTCTACTACGCGAATTGGGATTGCTCATGTTTTTAACTGCCGTGGGATGCAATGCTGGTTCAGATTTAGTGGAAACCATTGAAAATCAAGGTTTTTTACTGTTTGGAATCGGAGCAATCATTACTATTCTTCCTTTGATTATAGGTTGGTGGTTGGGATACAAAGTTTTTAAAATTAACCCATTGGCTTTGCTTGGATTGATTACTGGTGGAATGACAAGTACACCTGGACTGGGTGCAGCAGCCAAACTCAGTGACACCAACATTCCTCAAATTGCATATGCAACCATTTATCCTTTTGCACTGGTTAGCATGATTTTATTCTCTAAAATATTAGCTGCCTTTTAAGCCATCCTCGATTTTATGAAAAGAAACTTATTCTTCCTTTATCTATTTTTTTATTTACTCCCTTCAGTGGCTCAAAACAGCGAAAAAATTATCTTTACGCGAACCGAAAAAGCACCTGAAATTGATGGTTTAATTGATGACGATGTTTGGCAAAAAACAGAAAAAGTAAGTGGTTTTAAACAAACTGAACCTTTCTGGGGTGCGTCTCCCACGCAAGAAACGGAGGTTTGGATTCTTTACGACAATCGTGCCTTGTACATTGCTGCAAAAATAATTGAAAATAGCTCTGATGGCATTTCCCGGCAAGTTGGAATGAGAGATAATGATGATTTGCATGCCGATTATTTTGCTTTTGAATTTGATCCTTTCGGACAAATGCAAGATGCATACTATTTTATGCTAACTGCTTCTGGCGTACAAGCAGAATGGCGAAGAAGCGATGAATCTTACAATGCCGTTTGGAAAAGCAAAGTGAATATTAATGATCAAGGCTGGACCCTGGAAATGGAAATCCCTTTTTCTGCTTTTTCATTCCCAAAAACCGAAGTGCAAAACTGGAGAGTTCAGTTTTATAGATACATTAGAAGGGAACGTGAATTGTCGGAATGGAAACTTGCTAAACAATTGGATGATAATGATATAAAATACTGGGCTAAAAGTGATGGTTTAAGCGAAATAGATCCTCCTTTGCGACTTTTTCTGCATCCGTATGCCAACATTGCTCTAACGGGGATACCCAATCAAAATGGGAATTTAAACTGGTCGAATTCTGCCAAAGGAGGCTTGGATATGAAATGGGGAATCAATCAAAGTTATACTTTGGATGTCTCTTTGCTTCCGGATTTTTCACAAGTACAATCCGATAATTTGGTCAAAAACTTGTCTGCTTTTGAAGTTGCTTACAGCGAAAACAGACCTTTTTTTAATGAATCAATTTCTTTTTTTAATAAAGGAGACTTACTCTATTCTCGAAGAATAGGAAAACAAGCTTCTGCTTATAAATCTGTTTATACATCTTTAGACTCCAACGAACATTTGATTTCAAATCCGGCAACAGCCCCCTTAATCAATGCTTTTAAATTGTATGGTCGCAATGAAAAAGGCTTGGCTGTTGGTGTTTTCAACGCCATTACAAACAAGACAGAAGCCATTATTGAAGCCGATGATTTATCCAGAAGAAAAATCCAAACAGAACCGCTCACAAATTACACCTTGTTTGTAATTGATCAGGCTTTTAGAAATAAATCAAATCTCTTTTTTAGCAATGCTAATACCATTCGCCAAGGAGATGAAATTCAAGCCAATGTTTCGGCTTTAGGCGGTTCCTATTACTTCGGAAATGGGCAATACAAAGCATATTTGTTAGGCGGAATGAGTCGTCGTTCAAAAATGGGAGAACAATTTTGGAATAAATCGGCTTCCGAAGGAATAAAATACGATATCTCACTCGGAAAGGTGAGTGGAAAATGGATCTATTCTTTAACTCAAAATGTAAAAGATAAACACTACAACCCCAATGATTTAGGCGTAAATTTCAGAAATGATGAATCAGCCAATAATATTACGATAAGTCGCCGTGTTCAAACGCCATTTTGGAAATTGCTAAGTTTTAATCAGACTTTATACATCGACTATGCGTATCGTTTATCGACATTAAAACAGACAGAAAATGCGATTCGGTACTGGTTTATAGCAAAAACCCGAAATCATTTAAGTATTTGGTCCGAATCTGCTTGGCATCCTTTTCAATATTATGATTATTACGAAGCTCGAAAAGCAGGTGCATATTATTTATCACCAAGATATTTTGAATCGTATTTGAATTTTTCTAGCGATTATCGCCGTCCTTTCGCTTTGGATGGTAGTTACAGTCACGCTTATTTCTATGATTTCAATGGAAATAATCATTCGTTTACCATTACACCTGTTTTGAGAATTGGCAACAATGTTCAAATGAAATTAAAAAATACATATTCCGTAAATATGGGACAAAGAGGTTTTGCTGGAGAATTGTTGGATGAATCCATCGTTTTTGGAAAAAGACTGGTGAATACAATAGAAAATTCATACAACATCAATTGTATGATTTCCAATCGTTTAGGATTGAGTTTTAAAGGTCGTTACTATTGGTCGCAAGGGGAGTATTCCGATTTTTATAAATTGCAGAACGATGGAACTTTGGGAAAAGCCTTGGTCAATTTTGATGAGAATTATGATTTTACCTATTCTGTCTTTAATATTGATTTGACTTTGCAATGGGAATTTGCTCCTGGTAGCATGCTCTTTTTTACCTATAAAAATGAGTTTATCAATGAATTATTAAATGCTGATAAAACCTATTTAGACTATATGAGATACGGCTTTAATGCAGAACAAAATTTCACTTTTGCATTAAAATTAATTTATCATTTTGATGTGGGAACACTATTAAGTCGAAAAAAATAATTAGGTTTGCATGAATTAAAATAATTATATGATTGTCATTGAAAATTTAAAAAAATCATACGGAAGTTTAGATGTCTTAAAAGGCATTAATTTACAAATTTCCGAATCACAGATTGTGAGTATAGTAGGGGCTTCTGGTGCCGGAAAATCTACTTTGCTTCATATTATTGGAACATTGGACAAACCCAACTCTGGAAAAGTTTTATTTAATGGAATGGATATTTTTTCGATGAATGACAAACAGATTTCCAATTTTCGCAACAAAAATATCGGTTTTGTTTTTCAATTTCATCATTTATTACCTGAATTTACTGCTTTGGAAAACATTTCTATGCCTGCCTACATTGCTGGAACGGCAAAAAAAGAAGCGGACGAAAAGGCTTTGGAATTGCTCTCCTTATTTGGATTAACCGAAAGAGCACAACATAAACCATCCGAATTATCGGGCGGTGAACAACAACGAGTAGCCGTTGCCAGAGCCTTGATTAACAATCCTTCGGTAATTATGGCTGACGAACCTTCTGGAAATTTAGATTCTAAAAATGCCCGTGAACTTCATGAGCTGTTTTTTGATTTGAGAGATCGCTTCAAACAAACTTTTATCATTGTAACCCACAATCAAGAACTGGCTGCAATGGCCGATCGGTGCATACAAATGAAAGATGGTTTGGTTGTTGGGTAGTGCTAATATCGGAACTTTAAAAGGTGATTATCAATAGATAATCACCTTTTTTGTTATTTGTGTTTTTTCTGTTTCTAGTTTTATTAAATAGACTCCTTTGGCTATTGTTGAAATATTCCAGCGAATCGTATTTTGTGAGTTTTCCAAAACTTCAAGTTTTTTCACTTTTATTTTTTGTCCAACAGTGTTGAAAAGAGTTACTGTGCAATGACCATCTGTTAGATTTTCAATATCAACAAATAGCTCGTTTGAAGCAGGGTTTGGATAAATATGCAAACTGTTTTCGGTATTGTATTCTGAAATATTTGTTGAAGGAAAAACGGTAATGTAAAGGTCTTTTTTCAAGAACCCCGAACCAAAAGTATTGTTTGCGATAAGAGATACATAATAGGTTCCTTCCAAATTGTATTGAATATTAGCTGGGTTTGCATCATTAGAAAAACTTGGCGTGCCTCCTTCAAAATCCCAAATCCATTCTGTTGGGGAATTTGTAGATAAATCTGTAAAATTAATAGTGCTGCCTACAGATATATTTGTGTTTGTAGCAGTAAAATCAACAACAGGAGCATTTCCAGATAATGTTACTATAATATATCCTGTTTTCAATTCCGTATCGCTTCCAAATGCATTGGTGGCAACTAGAGTAACATTGTAAACCCCAGGCGTATTGTAAATAATATTGGAAGGGTTTTGACTGGTGGATGAAGCAGGAGTGCCTCCTTCAAAAATCCAAACCCAGCTTGTGGGGGTATTGGTTGACAAATCTGTAAAGTTGACAGAGCTTCCAGCATTTATTGTTGTTTGATTGGCTGTAAAATTAGCAACAGGTTCTGTTCCAGCTGCATTAACTGTAATATATCCTGTTTTCAATTCCGTATCGCTTCCAAATGCATTGGTGGCAACTAGAGTAACATTGTAAACCCCAGGCGTATTGTAAATAATATTGGAAGGGTTTTGACTGGTGGATGAAGCAGGAGT
>JAQUGA010000049.1:12953-13433 GCA_028684405.1 Bacteroidales bacterium
GCCTCCTTCAAAAATCCAAACCCAGCTTGTGGGGGTATTGGTTGACAAATCTGTAAAGTTGACAGAACTTCCAGCATTTATTGTTGTTTGATTGGCTGTAAAATTAGCCACCAAAACAGAGGAAATATTAAAAGCTAGTTGACCATTACTGGTCTTTACATTGCTAAATAAACCTGCATTATTTCGAGATTTAACGGAAATATAATAAGTTGTATTAAAATTCAAGTTTAATCCTGTATGTGTAACCGATGTATTTAGGCCATTGTTTGTCCAGTTTACAATATTGCTACTACCAGGAGTGGTTCCTATACAATACCAGTAATCGGCAATATCCGAGTTAGGATCGGTTGAAGCACCCCAATTAGCTTGAAGTTGCGTGTAAGAAGATGTCGTATCAATATCATTACCTAAGCCATCATAAACAAATCCTATATCGGTTGGGATCGTCCAATCAATATTGAGGTCATGGTAGTCAATGGC
>JAQUGA010000050.1 GCA_028684405.1 Bacteroidales bacterium
ATTTAATCCGCTTCCGTCATCCAATTCTCGTCCTACGGTTCTGCGAGTTCCATCAACATCAATCCCCATATCATCGGCAATCACCAACTTGGTTCTGTATCGAGTCATCGAAGAACCCACAACAGGGATATTTTGAGGACATAAAACGTCATTAAACTTTGTCAAACTAAAGGTTTGCAAAAGCAATCGACGAAAACTATCATTTTTAATCAATCCATTCCAAGCCAAATAAAATAAATGAGGATTCGCATTCGGAATACGAACTTTTATAAATTCATATTTGCTCTTAATATAATTTAGAGGAGTAAAATCATACTCCAAGGTTTTTACGAAAAAATAAACTTCTTTGGAAATTATTTTTAAGCGGTTGACAAAATCTTGAGTTACATCATCGCAAGAAAAACCTAGACGATTTCCATATATTAATTCTAAAAACTGAATATCCTGCTTTACACTTTCAATGGTATAGCAATTATGGAATTCATTATGTTCACGTTGAAGAGAGCTAGCTTTATATACATTCACCGCAATAGGCTTTCTGACCTCTTTGTCGCTTGTCTGATTCTTTACTTTTTGAGTCATTTGAAAAAATTAATAATACACTTTACTTACCAAATAATCAATACAAAAATACACTTTTCTTAATGATAAAATGATTTGATTACGTTAATTATATATATATTCAATGAATCAATTTTGAATTCAATCAAAAAAGTATTTATATTGGAAATAAGATGATGAAGATACTATTGTTATAAATTATAGTGGCTAAAGCTTACGCTTCATAATCCGTATAATTATCCGTTACTTAACGGTTAATTTTATAACCACCGATAATGCATTATTGTTCAAAGGAATAGAAAACCTAAAAGATTAAGAAAAAGTTAAACTACTTTCTGTTCTCTTTTTTGTAGCTTAGAATTTGAGCATTAAGTAAAATAAAACCAGAAAAATATAATTGCTTTTCGACAATGTTTGTAGAAATAATTATTTGCATCTAATTTCAAGTATAATCACTGTAAATCATCAGCAAATTTATCCGTTACTTAACGGTTAATATCTTTACACCTTATAATCAATTAACTGACAAATAGTTACAAACAGCTAAAAGTTAAAAAAAAGTTAATCAATCTCCTGGGCAACAAATTCAATAGCATTGTTTGGTATCCATTGTTTGCGTTGTTGAACAATAAGAATTTCATCATCAGAAAATTCCATCCATGCAAAATCGTAAACATGATGATACATTTTACCTTGGTTATTAATATTATAATGAGTGATAAACTTAAACTGAAATTTCTTTTTCACTAATTCCGAACGTAATACTTTCTTTTTATGAGATCTTGGACCCATTACTTCTAATAAGATCGAACGATTTCGATGCAAAATTTTATCCAGTGGAGAAGCTACACTTTTAGTTACAGCTCTTATGGTAATATGATATTCATTTTTGCACTGCAGAGAACAAAATATTTTATCTTTACGTCCTGATAATTCCTTATCGCATACTTTACATTTCATAGAATTATTCTATTAAATAAACATCTTGAATTTATCCGTTACTTAACGGTTAATTTTATAACCACCGATAATGCATTATTGTTCAAAGGAATAGAAAACCTAAAAGATTAAGAAAAAGTTAAACTACTTTCCGTTCTCTTTTTTGTAGCTTAGAATTTGAGCATTAAGTAAAATAAAACCAGAAAAATATAATTGCTTTTCGACAATGTTTGTAGAAATAATTATTTGCATCTAATTTCAAGTATAATCACTGTAAATCATCAGCAAATTTATCCGTTACTTAACGGTTAATATCTTTACACCTTATAATCAATTAACTGACAAATAGTTACAAACAGCTAAAAGTTAAAGAAAAGTTAATTGCTTTTTCTTTCTAAATAATCTCTAAATCTAAAATGGAGAAGTAGCATAAAACATTAAATTTTTTATTCAACAATTCTAAATTTAAATAAAATCAATTTCTAATCCATGTTTTTTTGTCGTTCACGTTTTGGTTTGAAAGACATTAGTCGAATATTTTTTGTAATTTCGCATTCAAAATAAACAAACATTAAACACTTATGTTAAGAACTCATACATGCGGAGTATTGAACCTTTCGAACCTCCATGAAAAAGTCAAACTATCGGGCTGGATTCAACGTTCACGTGATTTAGGTGGCATGACTTTTATTGATTTACGTGACCGATATGGAATAACACAATTGGTTTTCAACATGGAAGTGAATGCAGAACTTTGCGAAAAAGCCCGAAAAATGGGTCGCGAATGGGTGATACAAATTGAAGGAACTGTAACCGAACGCTCTAACAAAAACAAAAATATTCCGACCGGTGAAATTGAAATTGTGGTGGATGTCATAAATGTACTTAATCAAGCTAAAACTCCTCCTTTTACCATTGAAGACAATACCGATGGTGGAGAAGAACTTCGCATGAAATATCGTTATTTGGACTTACGAAGAAATCCAGTTAAAAACAATCTCATATTTCGTCATAAGCTCTCCATTGAAATTAGAAATTATCTGAATGATATTGATTTTCTAGAAATTGAAACTCCATTTTTAATTAAATCAACGCCCGAAGGAGCTCGCGATTTTATTGTTCCTTCCCGAATGAATCCCGGACAATTTTACGCACTGCCTCAATCGCCTCAAACATTCAAACAACTACTAATGGTTTCGGGCATGGATAGATATTTTCAAATTGTTCGCTGTTTTAGAGATGAAGATTTGCGTGCCGATCGTCAGCCAGAATTTACTCAAATCGACTGCGAAATGGCGTTTGTAGATCAAAAAGAGATACTCGATACTTTTGAAGGTCTGATTAAACATCTTTTTAAGAAAGTGAAAAACATTGAATTCGATTCAATTCCTCAAATAACGTATGCCGATGCCATGCGATTGTATGGAAACGACAAACCAGACCTTCGTTTTGGAATGACCTTTGTTGACGTAACGAACCTTGTAAAAGGCAAAAATTTCAAAATATTTGATGAAGCGGAAGCTATTTTAGGAATCAATGCCAAAACTTGCGCTTCGTATACCCGTAAACAGATTGATGCTTTAACAGACTTTGTAAAACGTCCACAAATAGGCGCTTCCGGCATGGTTTACATCAGATATAACGAAGATGGCACGTTAAAATCATCGGTGGACAAATTTTACACCGAAGAAAATTTGAAAAATATTGCAACGGCTATGGAGGCCAATCCAGGTGATTTAATCTTATTGCTTTCGGGAAAACTTGAAAAAACTCAAAAAGCCCTTTCTGAATTACGTTTAGAAATGGGAAACCAATTGGGGCTTCGCAATCCAGCTGAGTTTGCCCCTCTTTGGGTGATTGATTTTCCACTTTTAGAATGGGATGAAGAAACAAATCGTTTTTACGCCAAACATCACCCCTTCACGGCTCCCAAGCCCGAAGACATTGAACTGATGAACTCCGATCCGGGTGCCGTTAGAGCAAATGCTTACGACCTTGTCATAAATGGTTCGGAAATTGGCGGAGGTTCCATTCGGATTTTCGAAAAAGAGATGCAAAATCAAAACTTCAAACTGCTAGGTTTTTCGCCAGAAGAAGCCCAAGCACAATTTGGATTTTTATTGAATGCTTTTGAGTATGGAGCACCTCCTCACGCGGGTATTGCTTTTGGCTTTGATAGACTTTGTGCGGTGATGTCGGGAGTTGAATCCATTCGAGATTTTATCGCTTTCCCGAAAAACAATAACGGTCGTGATGTAATGATTGATGCTCCTTCAAAAGTGGCAAGCAATCAACTGGATGAATTATTTATTAAACTTAATGAGATCCCACAATAAAAATCAAATGAATTTATTTAATTTGATAAAAACAAATAGAAATGGAACATAAAATTCAAGTATATAACACTTTAAGCCGAAAAAAAGAAGAATTTATCCCGATAAACCCACCATTGGTTGGCATGTATGTTTGCGGACCTACTGTTTATGGCGACCCCCATTTGGGACACGCCCGTCCGGCAATTACATTCGACTTGATTTTTAGATATTTGAAACATCTGGGCTTTAAAGTTCGATATGTTCGCAACATTACCGATGTTGGGCATCTTGAAAACGATGCAGACGAAGGCGAAGATAAAATTGGCAAAAAAGCCAGATTAGAGCAAATAGAACCTATGGAAGTTGCTCAATATTACATAGATAGATATCATTTATTTATGGATAAGCTCAATGTTCTCCGACCTTCTATCGAACCCAGAGCTTCGGGACATATTATTGAACAAATAGAAATTGTTGAAAAGATATTGAATGCTGGTTATGCTTATGAATCAGCTGGTTCTATCTATTTTGATGTTGAAAAATACAATAAAGAGTACAAATATGGAATTCTTTCGGGTCGAGTATTGGAAGACTTAATCGCCAATACACGTGCGTTGGATGGACAAGATGAAAAACGCAATCCTGCTGATTTTGCATTATGGAAAAAAGCATCGCCCGAGCATATTATGCGGTGGAAATCGCCTTGGAGTGATGGATTTCCGGGTTGGCATGTAGAATGTACGGCAATGGGAAACAAATATCTTGGCGAACAATTCGACATTCACGGAGGTGGCATGGATTTGCTTTTTCCTCATCATGAATCCGAAATTTGCCAATCACAAATTGCACACGGAGTTAATCCTGCAAAGTATTGGATTCATAATAATATGATTACCATCAATGGTCAGAAAATGGGAAAATCTTTGGGTAATTTTATTAACCTTGAAGAGTTTTTCACAGGTTCGCATCAAATTCTTGAAAAAGCGTATGATCCCATGACAATTCGTTACTTTATTTTGCAAGCACATTACAGAAGTACTGTCGATTTTTCTAACGACGCCCTGATTGCTGCAGAAAAAGGAATGAACAAGCTCTTACAAACTCAAAAAACACTTGCAAATTTAAAAGCTGGCGCCACATCAACAGAAGCCGTAGAACCCATAATTCAGTCGATGTATGATGCCATGAATGACGACTTTAACAGTCCAGTCCTGATTGCTCAACTTTTTGACGCTTCGCGTCTTATAAATACAATCAAAGACGGAAAAGCAAGTTTAACTGAATCTGATTTAAATCTGTTGAAAGTAAGTTTCAATATATTTATGAATGACATATTGGGATTAAAATCAACATCAAATGCTACAAATGAAAATCAAGACAAACTTCTAAATGGGCTTATGGACTTAGTTTTAGATTTCCGCCAACAAGCCAAATCAAATAAAGACTGGACCACTTCTGACAAAATCAGAGATCATTTAAAAAACTTAAATATTATCGTAAAAGACACAAAAGAGGGTGTTGAATGGAATTTGGAATAAATTCATTGTAAAATACAACAAAGAGACAATAAATCGATTTATTGTCTCTTTTAATTTTCTAATATTCAGTGATTAAAAACACAGTTCTACGATTTTTTGCTCTGCCCTCTTCTGTATTATTATCTGCAATAGGCTTTACTTGTCCGTATCCCTTTGACTTTAATCGAGATGCAGAAACCCCACTTTGAACAATATAATCATAAACCGACTTTGCACGATTTTCAGAAAGAATTAAGTTTGAAGCTGCTGAACCAATATTATCGGTATGTCCTTGCAACTCAACTTTTACGGTATTATTATCTGTCAAAAACTCAATAAAAGCATCAATTACGAGCTTCGATTCATTAGACAAATCAAAAGAGGCCGTTTCAAAAGTAATGTCTTCCAAATTATATGATTTTCCAATTTCTATGGGCTTAATTTCAAAATTCATTTGCTGAACAGCTTCCATGTGTGGTTTTTTCGCTTCAATAAATTTTGTTTCGTAGGCATGCCCCTCTTTTTTAACCGTAAGCACATAATCATCTATCAAAGGTGCCACCATTGCATATTTTCCATCGTAAGAATCGATTGGAATTTCAGTGATTTTCTTCGTTTTTGCATTCCGTAAACTAACAACAGCATCTACAAATTCGCCATTTTCCGACTTAATTTCACCTTTTATCAGAACAACTTTTTCAGGACGAGCAAATTCGGGCATATCAAACTCGTACAAATTCCAATCTCTATATTCTCCAGTTTTCAAATCTATATTGGATGCATAATATCCTTTTGTGCCATCTATATTAACAAAAAAACCAGTTTCATCTCGTTCGGAATTTATTGGGAAACCTATATTTTTTGGTGCTTTCCATTTGCCGTCCTCTCCCATTTTTGAATAAAAAATATCAAAGCTTCCAAAGCCCATATGGCCGTCGGAAGAGAAATATAAGGTTTGACTGTCCGAATGAATAAAAGGAGTTTTTTCATTACCGGGCGAATTGATGGTGGGTCCCATATTTATTGGAGTAGACCATTTTCCGTCTTCGCCCCTATATGTAACATATATATCATATCCACCAAATCCCCCAGGACGATCGCTCACAAAATACAAAGTTTTTCCATCTGCACTAATGCTTGGCATGGTTTCCCATGTAGCTGGATTGTTCACAGTAATTCCTAGCGGTTTAATGTCGTCCCAATAGCCATCAATAAACTCCGAATTATATAAATCGCAATTATAATAACCATTGATCATGTTAAAACAGCGCACAAAAACCATATATTTATTATCTACAGTAATGGTGGCTCCTCCTTCGTTTTCGCTGTAATTAAAAGGAGAAGGCATCTCTTCGCCGTCTGAAAAACGCTTTTTACTAAAATCGTACGTGCTAAAATAAAACCGCTCGATATCTTTAGCTTGAGTCTGAATACCACCTCGCATAACCTCTTGAGGAATTCTTCTCGAATAATACATGTTTTCTTGGTCGGGAGAAATGCAAAATAAATATTCATCAAGCTTTGAAGAGACACCAGGGACTATTTGAGGATTAAAATCCACTTTATTTCGATATGCTTCTGCATAAAATTCGGCATATTTTAAATGATTTTTGGCATCCAGAAAATCTTCATCATTTCGAATAAGTGATTTATTTGAAATATAATGTTTGAGATACTTCGCAGACTCATCATACATCTCTTTGGTAAAATATAACTTTCCCAGATAATAATAGGTTTGAATATTATAATCAGCACAAACTTCAATTGACTTTGAAAAATACTGAATAGCATTGCTCATCCTCTCGGGCAATAAATTTTCATATTCAAGTACTTCTCTTCTATTATATTCAGAGGGCGTATTTTGAATCTCGCGCAAGTAACTTAATCCCAAAAAATAATAGGCATTTGGAAAGTCGGGTTCGGCTTCAATAACATCCAGAAACAAGGTTCTGGCTAGCTCTCGTTTACCCTTTTTGCGAGCTTCCACGGCTTTGTCATATGTCTTTTGAGTTCTTTTTTCAAGCTTTTCTTTACATTCACCTTCATTTTTATCTTCTTGAGCAAATGAGAAATTCACTGCCAAAAAAAATATCAAAAACAATCCAATAAACTCTTTTTTCATAAATTGAACTCCCACGTTAAAATTACGCAATAAAGTCTCAGTTATTGCATGCAATTATAACAAAAATGTAATGATTATATTTCTATAAAAAAGAATAGTTATTGACAATTAAAGTTTAATAAGTATGCAGAGTGAAATTACTATGTTTCACAAAAAAAATTAATCAGCTGATGAATATTAAAAACAACAACTTGCTGTATAGATGAAAAATTAAATCAATTTAGTACCTCATTATAATGAAAAAATTGTGTAATTTGGCTGCAAAAAACGATGAGAAAACTTTTCACCTTAGCCTTTATCTTCATTTTGATTTCAGCACAAAGTCAAAATCTTTCGATAATTCCGAATGCAGTGAATGCAAAGTATCAAGATCAGAGTTTCATTTTCAGCCATAAAACTCCAATCTATACAACAAATTCCAATGTCCTGAGTGAAATTTCGAGTTTTAATCATTTCATGCAAACATATTACGGTTTTCAACTTCCAGTGACCCAAACTAAACCCGAAATACCAAATATTGAAATCATTTTTTCAAAAGATTTCGAAGACGAAGCTTACGAAATTGAGATGAATTCTCAGTCCATTAAAATTAGGGGTCAAAAAAGCGGAATTTTTCACGGTCTCATTTCGCTATTGCAGATGTTGCCCACTGAAATAAAAGGAACAGAATCGATTCCTTGTTATAACATTAATGACTATCCGCGTTTTAAATGGCGCGGAATGCATTTGGACGTAAGTCGTCATTTCTTCCCTAAAGAGAACATTTTTAGATATTTAGACATTTTGGCCTACTATAAGATTAATACTTTTCATTGGCATTTAACCGATGATCAAGGATGGCGAATCGAGATTAAAAAATATCCACTGCTGACTTCAAAAGGGAGCTGGAGAAACGGAACCTTAATTAGCCATGCAAGCAATCCTTCAGAATTATTCGACAGCATTTATTACGGTGGTTTTTATACTCAAGAAGAAGTTCGAGAAGTGGTGTCCTATGCGAAAGCTCGCCACATCACCGTTGTTCCAGAGATTGAAATGCCTGGGCATGCAGTTGCAGCCATTCATGCCTACCCTTATCTTTCGTGTCATGGAAAAGATGTTTCGGTAATTCAAAAATGGGGTGTTTTTGATGATGTATTTTGTACAAAAGATACTGTTTTTGGCTTTCTAGAAGATGTTTTAATCGAAGTGATGGATTTATTTCCAAGCGAATACATTCATGTAGGAGGAGATGAATGCCCAAAAGTAAATTGGAAAAATTGCTCTGTTTGCCAAGAACGCATCAAAAGCGAAAACTTGAAAGATGAATCTGAACTGCAAAGCTATTTTATAAAAAGAATTGAAACTTTTTTAAGCAAGCACAAACGCAAACTTATTGGATGGGACGAAATACTGGAAGGAGGATTGGCTCCAAATGCTGCGGTGATGTCGTGGCAAGGAATTGAAGGCGGAATTGCTGCTGCAAAACATGGAAACAATGCTGTAATGACTCCCGGTTCTCATTGCTATTTTGATCATTATCAAGGCGATCCTTCAAACGAACCGCTCGCCATAGGCGGCTTCACACCGCTTTCTAAAGTATATTCGTATGAACCCATTCCTGAAGCCTTAACAGCCGAAGAGGGAAAGCTCATTTTAGGAGCTCAAGCAAATCTTTGGACAGAATACATTAAAACATGGGAACATGTAGAATACATGGTTTTGCCCCGACTTTGTGCTCTGTCAGAAGTAGTTTGGTCACCAAAAGGACAAAAAGATTATGAAGATTTTTTAACCCGCCTAGAAGACCACTTTGATAAATTTGAGAAAAGAGGCATCAATTATGCAAAATCGATATATGAAATTAATACTGAAATTATCAACGATACTATAAATCATAAAATTCTACTCAAACTCAATCAAGCATATTCCAAAAACAAAATTTATTATAAATCTGAAAGCGAAAACAGTAAAGGCACATTTATCCCATATACCAGTCCAATTTTGATTGATAAAAATCAAACTATAAAGGCAGAAACAAGAGATGATAAAGGTAAAGTTTTGGGGAAAATAGAACAATCTTTTTCTGTATCTAAATCTACTGGAGCAAAAATCCAACTAACACATCAACCTGCAAAATCATACAGTCATGGCTCTCCGCATACATTAACAGACGGAATTTTGGGACGCATTCCATGGAATGGCAAAGAGTGGCTAGGTTTTCAATCACATCCATTAATCGCCACCATTGACTTAGGTAAAACACAAAATATTGAAAAGATTGTGGCTCATACCCTAAAAGCCGAGGCAAGTTGGATTCATTTGCCAAGCAAAATGCAGATAGAAGTTTCTAAAGACGGAAAAAAGTTCAAAAAAGCTGGCGAACTAAATGCTTCTGACATTGCAAAATCAGGAAGAATTATAGAGTTTCATAAATCTATAAAAAATGTTCGTTACGTCAGAATTAGTTTCGAAAGCATTGGAAAAATTCCCGCAGGCAAATCAGGAGCCGGTCATAATGCTTGGGTTTTTGTAAGCGAAATTCAAATTTTTTAATCAATAATAAATTTACATGATTTTAGAAGTCCCCGTATTTGATATAAAAGGCGCACTGATTGCCCAAAAGGCAGGTGCTCATCGCTTGGAACTCTGTTCATCCATGCCCGAAGGCGGGATTACTCCTTCGCATGGAATGATTAAATGGGCCAAAGAAAACTTAGAAATTCCATTTTTCGTCATGATTCGTCCCCGTTCGGGAAATTTCGTCTATTCGAAAGAAGAGCTTGAAATCATGTTGGAAGACATTCATTTTTGCCGTGAAATTGGAGTTGAAGGAGTGGTTTTTGGAATGCTTACCAACGAAGGAAATGTTCATGTGTCGCAATGTTTGAAACTATTATCGGCCACTGGCAATATGCAAACTACATTTCATAGAGCTTTCGACCGAAGTTCAGATCCTTTTCTGGCTTTGGAAGACATAATCAATTGTGGTTTTAATAGAATTTTATCATCGGGACTAAAAAACGCTGCTCCAGAAGGAGCCGAACTTCTGGCAAATCTTGTAGAAAAAGCAGAAAATCAAATAATTATCATGCCCGGAAGCGGTGTTGACGATACTAATATTAACGAACTGCATAAAATTATTGGTGCTCAGGAATATCATTCTTCGGCAAAAATAGAAGTCGAAAACTTGAATATTGGCCCTTCCATGTCGAGCGTCAATATTGATTCCAAAGAGTGGACAGTAAGTCCGGAAAAAATCAAAAATATTTTAGAGTGGATGAGAGAAGTTAGTTTTTAAAAAGCCACAATCAATTAACATTCCAATTTTTACTACTCTATAAAAACGCCTTGCACCATTTCCATCATGGTATAAAAAGTATCGTATCCTTTTAGCAATTGATCGATGGGCATTCTTTCGTTTGAATTATGAATGCGTTGCATAATATCGTTGGTCGTTACCATGGGCGTAATTCCATAAACTGGAATTTTAAGAGCTCGAAAGTAGTTATTATCGCTGGAGGCAGGAAAAAGAAACGGAGCTACTTTTGAATTTTCAAAATTATGCAATAAAGCTTTTTCCATAAACTTAAACGACTCATTTACAGGCGAATCTTCTGCGTGAATTCCAGAGTGAATGATGCTAATGTCAACTTTGTTACCGGCCAAAAGTCGCATTTTTGCAAGAAAGTTTTTCTGACTCATCCCTGGAAGCAAACGACAATCCAAAATAGCATGAGCACTTTGAGGAACGGAATTGCAGGATGTACTTTCGGTTCTAATCTCAGTTACATTGATTGAACTACTCACTAAAATATTAAACGGACCACCTTCTAAAAAATAAGATTTCATGATGGGCCAAGCAAACCATTTATAAGAATTTTTAATCATAAAACCTTTAAAACCTCCCTCCATTCTGCCTAATTCTTTAAACATCTTTTTTGATAATTTATCAAATTTTATTGGGCGCGTCGAATCAATGATACGAAGCAAGGATTTTATGAGACTTTTTGCTGCATACAATTCTGCTTCAGAGGCACCGTGACCGGATGATTTGGCTTTGGCTTCAACTTTGAGCCACAACGGGACTTTCTCATTGATAGACATTCCAAAAACAGCTACATCAGGATAGGAAGGAATAATTTCAATCATTCCCGATCCGCCTTCGCCAAACATTGCCACAGGATTAATTTCATGAATATAATGATCGACTATTATTTTGGCTCCATTGTCGCCATACAACTCTTCACCGCTTAAAACCAATACACTTAAATTATATGGCAAATCCAGGTGTCCATACTTTTCAGAAAAACGTTTTAAGGCCATAAACATCATTGAAAGTGGACCTTTATCGTCAATGGCTCCTCTTCCCCAAATAAATCCATCTTGAATTTTACCCGAAAAAGGCGGATATCTCCAATCGGGTTCATCAGCCGGAACAACATCAATATGTCCCATAAAAACATAGTTTGGCTTGTTATCAGACAAAGGATATAAAGATGCCATGAAATTAAATGCCGAATCTTGATCGGTGAAAATGCGAAGCGATAAATCAGTTTCTTCTACCCATTTAGTAAGATAAAGTCCCAATGGTTTCTCAGTTCCTGTAACCGTATTAATTTGAATCATTTCTGATAAAAGATTCACAATCTCTACTGAATCCGGGCGATGTATTGGGTTTTCAGCAAGGGTTTTTGAGCCGATACCAACGAATAAAAGAATCCAAAATATTTTTTTATTTAAAATCATTTTTAATAATATGTTTGAATCTATAATCAATATACAAAATAACACAAAAATTGTGTACTTTCGTGCCAAAATGTAAAAATGTTAGGTCTTTTTAAGAAAAACAAAGTTTCTGAACCATCTTCGCTAAACAAAATAGCCTTTGAAAAATTCAAAAAGAACAAAACTGGAATTTTCTCTGTATATTTTGTCATTTTCAGTTTATTACTCGCTATATTTGGGTATTTGATTGTTCCAGACAATACTCCTTATGCCAATCAGCAAATTTTAGAAATATCGCTAAGCAAGCCACTTAGCAAACATCAATTTTTAAAAATGACACAAAACAAGCCGCCTCAAAAAGTCTCATTTTTAAAGAGAATAATTTCGGGGAAACCTGAAAATCACAACTTTATCCCCATAACAGATTATAAAATCATTGGGGATAGCCTTCATTATTCTATCTACAAAATGGAAGCTCCGTACGATAAATTTAGCGTTCATCTGGCGGATGTTTTGTTTGATATTAAAGAGATAAAAACAACGGATACAGAATCTTTTGAAGCCATTACTACCGAAGGTAAGATTATTCAAATGAAGACTTCAGATGCTTCCGAACGTATTCAAAAGAAACACATTCTCACAAAGCGGTATATTTTTGGAACCGATCGTTATGGCAGAGATGTTTTGAGTCAACTCATTATTGGATCGAGAGTAAGTTTATCGGTTGGTTTTATTTCGGTCAGCATTGCCTTGCTACTGGGAATATTTCTTGGCGCTATTGCAGGTTATTATCGCGGACTTACAGACGAACTCATCATGTGGTTTATCAATGTGATATGGTCCATTCCCTCCTTGCTTTTGGTCATTGCCATCAGTTTTGCATTGGGCAAAGGTTTTTGGCAAGTATTTATTGCCATTGGTCTAACAATGTGGGTAGACATCGCCAGAGTGGTTCGTGGCCAAGTGATGAGTTTGCGTGAAAAAGAGTTTGTAGAAGCGGGCAAAGCCTTGGGATTTAGCAACTTCAGAATTATTTTTAAACATATTTTACCCAATGTCACTGGAACAGTGGCCGTGATTGCTGCCTCCAATTTTGCATCCGCCATCTTGATAGAGTCGGGCTTAAGCTTTCTAGGACTCGGAGTGCAGCCTCCAATGCCATCTTGGGGAACCATGATTAAAGAAAATTATGGGTTTATCATTTTGGATTACGGCTATTTAGCCATTATTCC
>JAQUGA010000265.1 GCA_028684405.1 Bacteroidales bacterium
TTGGTGACTTTGCGATTGGTGGTTCAGGGCACTATTTCATAAATACGGGTTTACAATTTAAAAGCACAGGTGGAAAATTGACATACGACGACATGGTTAATTATGATGGTTCGGGCTTGGTTGATGTGACAGTATCCAGAAGGTACAAACTGAGTTATATCAGTATTCCTATCTCATTCAAACTTAAAACCGCACAATTTGGAAGAATGACCTATTATGGAAATTTTGGCATTGACAATTCCATTCGAACGAAAGCCAACGCCAAGGACACATACAAACTGGTAAACTCTTCGGAAGTATCACCGAAGGAATTTGGAATTCACAAGGACGTTGCCCTCTTTAAAGAATCTATTATTATTGGAGGTGGCGCTGAATATACCATTAGTGGTAATACTAAAATATTTGCAGGAATCGTTTTCTATAATGGATTTACGGACGTTTTAAGCGGATCCAATACTAAATTTCCAACGGTAAAAGAAAATGCAACGAATAAATCTTTGGAATTGGTTATAGGAATTTCATTCTAACTTGATCTTGATTAGCATTAATACAGGACATGCTTAAAAAACAAAACCCGTTAGTAAACAAAGAACATATTCTGTTTTATTTGATTATAACGGGCTTTTTTTTATCCATTCTCAGCCCACATCTATTCTCTTCCGGCATGTTTATGGATGGACTTATGTATGCAGGCATCTCGAAAAACTTAGCCAATGGAATAGGTAGTTTTTGGCAACCACAATTCAGCCAAACAATGTTTCCTGCTTTTTACGAACATCCACCCTTAGCGTTTGGTTTGCAAAGCCTTCTTTTTAGGATTTTTGGTGACAGTATCTTAATTGAAAACTTCTATTCTTTGGGAACAGCTCTCTCTACTGGAATCATTATTACAAAAATAATGAAGATAATTCCTGCTAATAAAAACCTCAACATCAACTGGTTAGCACTCTTGTTTTGGATTGGCTTTCCTCTATTATCATGGTCAATTGCAAACAACATGCTCGAAAATACCATGATGATTTTCAGCACATTAGCAACATATTTCATTCTGAAAAACCATATTTCTAAAAAGGTATTTTACTTAATTCCGGCAGGAATTGCACTCTATCTTGCATTTTTGACCAAAGGTCTTACTGGATTATTTCCACTTTCCATCCCATTTTGGTTTTTTATTTTCAAATTTGACACCCGTTTTAAATCCTTTGTTTCACAAACCTTCATCCTATTCACTACTCTAGTAATGAGTCTTTTAGTCACATTCGTAATATTTCCAGAAAGTTATCATTTCTTTGATAATTACTTCCAAAAGCAAGTCTTAGAAAGCATTATTTCCGTAAAAACTGTAAATAATCGTTTTTTTATTGTTTTTCGACTCTTTAATGAACTTATTCCAAGTATGATTATTGGATTCCTCTTGTTTTTATCAAATCGAAAATTAAAAATAAGTAGCAAAACAAAAAAATGGAGCTTACTCTTTTTCAGCATTGGACTATCAGGGGTTTTACCCATTATGATAAGCCTTAAACAAAGTGGATTTTATATGGTTTCAACTTTCCCTTTTTTCGCAATTGGCTTAACCCTGTTTTTTTCAGAATATGCAAATAACTTTCTTGATAAAATCAGAAAAAAAAACAACTACTTAAACATTCTATTTATTTCGGCTATGCTTATCTTTCTAACAGGAATTATGCTAAATATAATTCCACATAAAGGCAGGGATACCGATAAAATTCATGACGTGCAAGCAATAACAAAACATGTTGGAGAAAACAAGATTATCTGCATAGACTCCGAAATATGGAAAGATTACGCCTTGTATGGATATTTTATAAGATACTCAAACATAAGCTTATCTCGGCAATTAGATCAAGTTTTTTACATTAAAATAAAAGGAAACCAGTCACTCCCACCTGAAGAATATCATATACTTCCGATTGAACTTAATCTGTTTGAATTATATGAACACAATAATTAGATTTTTTTTGAAAACGAATCATATCATTGGTCATATTTTGGAAGCTTTCATTATCTTTGTCAATATCAAAAGTGAAAAATATTAATAATATCATTCACCTCAAATTCGAAAAAACTAAAATCGACTCATTATGAAAATCACCATCGCCCAAAATTCATTCAACAAAGCAGATTTAAAATACAATACCGAAAAAATCAGCAGTATTGTTCGTTTAGCCATTGAAAACAAAAGTCAATTGGTGGTTTTTCCTGAATTAGCACTCACGGGTGGCTACATCGGCACACTTGTCAATTATTCCAGTTTTTGGCAGGATTTGGACTATTATCTTTCCCAAATCACACCCCTTTCTTCCAAAATTTCCATTCTGATGGGAAGCTATTCTCGCGTAGGCAAGGATCCGCTAAACACTCAAATTCTAATGCAAAATGGAAAAATCACGGCTTATTTTGAAAAACAAAATATTCATAATACTCCAGGTTCTATGCTGGCTAATAACGTGAAGCCCTCAAAAAATGACAAAGCAAATATTTTCAACATTAAAAACACACAATTTCAATTTGCATTTGGAGATGATTTAAACCAAACTAATTTTTCAAATTCAAATCCAGACCTTGTCATCACTTCTTGCAATACTCCTTTCAATTACAATTTCAGAAACAGACAAATTGATCAATTATGTGGCATTGCAAAATCCAACGTCAAACATATTATTAATATGAACCCTTGCGGTGCAAAAGTTTCGGAAGTTTATCCAGGCGGTTCACTCGTGATAAATAGAAATGGCGAAGTCTGTTATGAACTCAATCTATTTGAAGCCGAAATCGCTCATATTGATACCGATGTTCTATTTTCGTATCCGATTGTACCAGAAAAATACGAAAAAACGGATTTGATATATCGAGCTTTAATTAAAGGAATTCAAGATTATTTTAAATACAGCCATCAAACAAAAGCAGTTTTGGGCTTATCGGGTGGAATTGATTCTGCTTTGGTTGCAGCTTTAGCCTGCGATGCATTGGGAGCCGAAAACGTTCATGGAATTTTAATGCCCTCGATGTATTCTTCAGATCATTCCGTTGAGGATGCAAAAAAACTCGCAGAAAATCTGAACATGAGCTATGACATTGTTCCCATCAAAAATGCGTATGATTCAGTATTAGAAATGGTTACTCCGATTTTTCACAACAAA
>JAQUGA010000051.1:0-4407 GCA_028684405.1 Bacteroidales bacterium
ATTTGCAAACCGCCCGACAACAAAATCATTAATTGAGCATTTCTAAAGCCTCTAACAACAGGATCAAGTGAAGTTCCACCTCTTTTTACCGCCGATAAATTAGGTTGCAGTTTTAATATTTTACTGATATCACTTTCATTTTCTAAAAATTCCAACGACAAAGACTTTATCATCGAAATATCAGCTTTTGTTTCCTTAGAAACAATCTCAACTTTGGGAAGCGTTATGACACTATCCTGAATTTGAGCCAAACAAACTTGACTAAAGAAAAAGAAAAAAAGAAAAAAAGAATTTTTATTCATAACAAATGGGCGATATTAATACAGTTTTACAAATTTAAACAATATTAATGAGACAGTTTATCTAAAATAAACAAGAAAAAACAAGACTTTTAAAATTGGATTTGGTAAGTTTGCAAAAAAAATCATGAGTGAATTAAAAGAATTAAACAACATTAAACATCGCATTGCAGTTGCTTCAGGCAAAGGCGGTGTTGGCAAATCGACAGTAGCAGCCAATTTAGCATTAGCGTACGCAGGAGAAGGCTTAAAAGTAGCACTTCTTGATGCTGACATTTACGGACCATCCGCTCCCATTCTTTTTGGATTGGAAGGAGCAAGACCCGAAATAACTTCCATTGATGGGAAAGAGGTTTTTTTTCCGATAGAAAAATTTGGTATTAAAATTATATCCGTTGGTTTTTTCATGAATCCCGACCAGTCCTTAATTTGGCGAGGTCCCATGGCTTCATCCTTTCTATCTCGAATGATAAATGATACCGTTTGGGGAGATATTGACGTTATGGTTATCGACTTCCCTCCTGGAACTGGAGATATTCCAATCACATTGATAAATGAAGCCAAACCTAGTACTGCTATTATTGTTACAACTCCCCAAAAAATATCGGTTTCTGATGCACATAAATCAGGCTTAATGTTTAGGCACGAGCAAATAAACGTTCCCATTTTTGGTGTTGTCGAAAATATGTCATGGTTTACTCCCACTAATCATCCAGAGGATAAGTACTATATTTTTGGAAAAGGCGGTGGACAAGAATTAGCAAATACAATGGGCACCAAACTTGTTGCTCAAATCCCTATTGCTCAAGGACTTGCCGAAGCTGCCGACGAGGGAAAATTAATTAATTACGCGCAAAATGAAATTACTTTGCCTATTTTTAGAAAATTGGCTACGGAAATTTTTGGAAGTATGGACAAATAACAAATCACTTAGAATAGTAACTGAGTAACTAAGTGACTGGGCGATAATGAATAATGGATAATTTTTAATTGAAAAAGCGTTTTTACCCCAAATTATGCATGATTTTTACTAAAAAATCATGCATAATTTGCTTATGATCAAAGGCCAAAATAGGTAATTTCTGCAAGGGAAACCATTGAACATCCTTGGCATCATCCGCTGCTGCAAACGATGTGTTTTTGGGACAAATTCCGTAATAAACAACTGAAACAACATGTCCTCGCGGATCTCTTCCAGGCGTACCATACGTTTTAAACTGCTTTAAAGCAATATCAGAAAGTCCCGTTTCTTCATTTAATTCACGAAGAGCAGCATCGGGCAAGTCTTCATTTTCATCGACGAAACCTCCCGGGAAAGCCCAACTATCAGCGTACGGATTATTCTTTCGCTGAATGAGCAAGACGTGCGAAAAATCATCGTTTATCACAATAACATCCACACAAAGTGCGGGACGAGGATATTCGTAACAATAGCTCATTTTATTTTAATCGCTCTAAATAATATGCAACAGTTTTTTCCAATCCATAATACAAAGAATCTGTTACCAAGGCATGACCGATGGAGACTTCCAATAAATGAGGAATAATTTCATGAAAATATTTTAAATTTATTAAATTTAAATCATGCCCTGCATTTATTTCTATTCCCTGCTCAACAGCAACTAGAGCCGCTTTATAATAAGGTTCCACCGCTTTCTCCCGATTTAACTCATAATTAGAAGCATAAGATTCTGTGTATAATTCAATGCGGTCGGTACCTGTATCTTTGGCATATTTTACCATTTCAATTTCGGGATTAACAAAAATGGAAGTTCTAATTCCATGTTCTTTAAATCGCAAAATAATTTCTTTCAAAAACTGAGTATTCTTCTTGGTGTCCCAACCATTGCTCGAAGTTAAAGCTTCGGGCGGATCGGGAACTAAAGTAACCTGTGCAGGCTTTACTTCACAAACTGTTTTGATAAAAAACTCTGTCGGATATCCTTCAACATTAAATTCAGTTTTCAACAAAGGTTTTAAATCATATAAATCTTGATAGCGAATATGTCGCTGATCAGGACGAGGATGAACAGTAATTCCCTCTGCACCGAAGGATTCGATGTCGGAAGCTACTTTTATCAAATTAGGATAATTGGCTCCTCTCGAATTTCGGATAAGAGCAATTTTATTGATATTTACACTTAATTTAGTCATACTATTTTTTTATCAAAAGTAATACTTTTTCTACAAACACCATTGTTCATGGAAACAAAAATAAAACGCATGATAGAAAGCCGTGTCTTTGTCTCGGTTTTTTTATTGGATTAGATTTCGTAATTTTGCAATCTAAAAAAAACCTCATGATTACTGTCAATGGCTTATCGATTCACTTTACTGGTGACGACCTTTTCAACAATGTATCTTTTGTTATTTCGGACAATGACAGAATTGGCTTAACTGGAAAAAACGGTGCTGGAAAATCAACTTTACTAAAAATATTGGCCAAAGAACTCGAACCCGAAAAAGGAAGCATTGTAATTTCACAAGGACACGAAATCGGCTATTTGCCCCAAGAATTAGTTCCAGATACGAGCAATAATGTTTGGGATGAAACACAAAAAGCCTTTGAAAAACTTCTACTTTTAGAATCAGAGAAGGAAATTTTACACTCTTCCATATTAGAACGAGAAGATTATGAATCAGCAGAATACCTCAATATTATTAGCCAAATTTCAGAAATTGATGAAGCATTAAACATCTCTGGTTTAAAAAACAAAGATGCAGAAGCCGAAAAAGTACTGCTTGGATTGGGTTTTGATAAGTCTGATTTTTACAGAAACATGACCGAGTTTAGCAGTGGATGGCAAATGCGTGTTGAATTGGCAAAAATTTTACTCAAAAAACCTGAAGTTCTCCTTTTAGACGAACCTACAAATCACTTGGATATTGAGTCCATTCAATGGCTCGAAAACTACATAAAAAACTATTCGGGTGCAATTGTTCTTGTTTCCCACGATAGAACTTTTCTTGATACCGTAACCAAAAGAACAATAGAAATTAGTCTTGGAAAAATTTATGATTATAAATGCAGTTATAGCGAATACGTTGAACGTCGCATCGAGCGCATCGAGCAGCAAAGTTCAATTTTAAACAACCAACAAAGACAAACAGCTCATACTCAGGAATTCATAGAACGTTTCCGATATAAAGCCTCAAAGGCCAAACAGGTAAAATCAAAAATTAAGCTTCTTGAAAAAATGGATGTGGTAGAAATTGACGAACTGGATACATCGTCCATTCATTTCAAATTTCAGCCTGCACCTCACTCTGGTATTGTGGTGGTAGAAGCCAAAAATCTAACAAAAATCTACGATACTAAAAAGGTTTTAAACAATATTGATTTTTCGATCAGTAGAGGCGAAAAAATAGCTTTTGTTGGAAGAAACGGCGAAGGAAAAACTACATTTTCCAGAATTATTGTAGGAGATCTAGAACCCAGTTCGGGACAAATAAAACTGGGACACCAGGTTTCCATCGGATATTTCGCTCAAAATCAAGCTCAATTGCTCGATCCTGAAAAAACCGTTTTTGAAACCATCGACGACATCGCTATTGGGGAGGTTCGAACGAAAATCAGAGGCATTTTAGGCAGTTTCTTATTTCAAGGTGAGGATATTGATAAAAAGGTAAAAGTCCTTTCGGGCGGTGAAAAAACAAGATTGGCTTTGGCGAAACTTTTGCTTGCTCCGGTAAATTTACTGGTGCTCGACGAACCGACAAACCACCTCGACATGGACTCGAAAGATGTTCTTAAATCAGCTTTGTTAAAATATGATGGAACATTAATTATTGTTTCGCACGATAGAGATTTCTTACAAGGCTTGACAGAAAAGGTGTACGAATTTAAAAACAATAAAATCAAACAATTTATTGGAGATGTTTTCGATTTTTTGGAAGCGAAAAACTTGGATCATCTTAATGATTTGAATGCTATTAGCAAAGCTAACTCTGTAAAAAATCAACAATCAGAATCGGAAAACAAACAAGATTGGGCAAGAAAAAAAGAATTGGATAGTAAAATTCGAAAAATAAACAATCAAATTCAAAAACTTGAAGATGATATTCATGAAAAAGAGGAGAAGATAAAAGCCTTGAATATAAAGCTAGC
>JAQUGA010000051.1:4507-13134 GCA_028684405.1 Bacteroidales bacterium
AACATCTGCTAAATCCATTACATAAACGAAATCTCGTAATTGTTTTCCATCTTCATAATTTGGATTATGCGATTTGAAAAGTCTCAAAAAACCATTTTCATATATCTGTTTTTCAGCATGATATATCACAGATGCCATTCTGTTTTTATGATATTCGTTGGGTCCATATACATTAAAAAACTTAAATCCGGCCCAAAAAGGTGGCAAAATTGTTTGACTCAGAACCCATTTATCAAAATCATTTTTGGAATCACCATATGGATTCAATGGTTTTAATTGAGGAATAATTTCATGTGAATCTTCAAAACCAAATTCACCCATCCCATAAGTTGCAGCAGAAGAAGCATATATAAAAGGAATAGCATTTTCGACAGCGATATTCCAAATCATTTTACTATAATTCAAATTGAGCTTATTAAAAACTTCAACATCAAACTCAGAAGTATCGGTTCGTGCTCCAATATGTATAATAAAATCAATTTTTGAAGCATTTTGTTGAGCCCAATTTTCGAAACAATTTCGACTCACTTTAGCACGACATTTTTTATCAGAATGATTTGGAATCTTATCTTGCTTAGTAAAATCATCCACTAAAACCAAGTCATCGATTCCTTTCTCATTTAACTTTTGAACAATCACACTTCCTATAAATCCAGCAGCACCCGTAATTACTATCATTTTTCGTTTTTATTTAGCGAACAAAAGTACAATTATTTTTGAAAGATTCCTCATTAATAAGTTTCATTATTGCAAGTTTTCCTTGTTCGGAAATTCTTTTTGTCTCATCATTCACATATAAAGAGATGTGTTTTTTGGCAATTGAATATTCCATGGTTTGTGCAAACTGCATTACAAACTTCATGGCATCATCACGCTGATCATGTGCATATAAAACACTTTCTGTCAACGCATTATCTAAAAATAATTGAGATTTTAAATCCCATTTTTTATGAATTAAAAAGCAGCCCAATGGAATGGGCAAAGAGGTTTCTGAATGCCATTTTTGACCTAAATCGGTCAATTCTACCAAGCCTTTATTCTGAAACGTAAAACGATTTTCATGAATAATCAATCCCGCATCAATAAAACCACCAACAATGGCCTCTTCGATATCGGAAAACAGCATTTCGACAAACTCGAACGAATCTCCATAATATCGTTTAAACAGCTTAAAAGCGGTTGTGTTTTTGCCAGGAATCGCAATTTTTGTGGAACTTGACAACTCGATATCTTTTGATTTTGCAATGAGCAAAGGTCCACAATTGAACCCCAGGGCGGCACCACTTGTGAGCACGTTGTAGAGATGACAAAGCTGTGGCAATATGGCGCTACTTACTTTAATAATATCCGCTTTTCCCTCCAATGCAATTTCGTTCAATTGGCGAATGTCGAAATAGTGAGGTTCTATTTTAAAATTATCCAGATTAACTTTCTGATTGATAAGCCCATAACTCACAAAAGTATCGTTTGGACAGGTCGAAATATAGAATTGAATTTTAGAGTTCATGACAAAAATCTATAATAAAACGGTTTAAATTTTGGATGGCCAAATCTTTTTTCCAACGAGAAGTATTTCTATGCTCAACATAATTAGAAACGGCACGAATTTGCAAAGCAGGAACAGAAAAACCAGATGTGACCATGAAAAAAGAGGCTCCTTCCATGCTTTCGAAAGCGCGAGGATGCTGTTTTTGTATATAATCGACCCAATACGAATCGCCGTGACAAACATTTGCAGTAATTCCCTCTCCTTTGGGCAATTGGCTCAAAAATGAATTTTGAAAATCTGAACAAGAATTCCACGAAACAATCTGTTTATTTTCAATCATAAAATCGTTAAATGGAATAAATCCATCATTTGAAGAGGCTCCGAGGTCGATAATTTGGTCGTTCACAATATTTATCAAGCTTCCCAATTCGACACTTTGCGAAACGCTTCCACACAAACCAACTTGCATCACCAAGTCAAAAGTTTCGTTTTGCAATTTACGCATCAAATAAAAAGCTGAGTGCAGCTGTCCCATGCCTGTTACCAGAAATTGTAAATCATGATTTTGCATCTTATTTTCAAGAAAAAAAAATCTCGATTCAGCAATTTCTTTTTCGGTAGCAGAAACAATTAGAATCTTCATATCAGAGTTTTATTGTGCAAAAATAAAAAAAAGCTATCGATGACAGCTTTTTTTCTATACTATTTTATTGGAAATATCTATGCTTGTTCACCACAGCGGTTTATACAATCGATTAGCTTATTTACATTATCCGTTTTTAGGGAATAAAATATTTTTTTTCCATTGCGACGAGCAGACAACATACCTTTTCCTTTTAATATATTTAAATGATGAGATGCAGCCGCTTGTTCAATGGATAAACGAGTATAAATTTCGGTAACGCTCAAACGCGTCTCTTCAGAAAGCATGGTTAAAATAGCAATTCTTACAGGATGTGCAATAGCCCGTAACTTACTAGCTGCTACATCTAATCTTTCAAGATTAATAATTTCTTTCATGGTGTGTGTTTTTAATATTTAATCTATATAACTTTTCTTAATTTAATATATCTTGACAAAGATAAAAAAAACATTTCAAATAATACACATTATCATGTATTATTTTGAGACATAAATTTAAGACACATAACCAGCTGTATAACAAATATTTGAACTTGTTTTAGCTCATATAGATCAAGGATATGCAGTAATTATTTAAGACTTATTAACAATTCTTGAGGAATTAAATTCAACAACAATGACACACTTTAACTTTACTTTGATTTATTTTACAAATAATTGACACAATTTTACTTGATTTGCTTAATGTTAAAACATCTTTCGTATTATAATTTATGAGCAGGGAAAAAGAAACAATAATATCTTCACGACTTAGCATAAATAAATCAAAGTTATTTTCTATTTTTGCAATATAATAAAATCAATTGCATGAAAAATTTAGCTGTTTTATTGTTCCTTATTTTAAGCATTGGAAGTCAATCGCAAACCCTTGTTACCAATACCTGGCTCAACGGAAACAAAAGAAGCGAAGGATACGCCCTTGAAGGCAAAGAGACTGGCAAATGGACATTTTGGTACACAGGTGGGCAAAAATACTCTGAAGGCTTGTACGATAACGGAGTTCCAACTGGGGAATGGAAATATTGGCATGACAACGGCCAACTCATGTGTGAATATATTGAAATGAATGGGATTTATAAAAGTTGGCATAACAACGGAGCCAAAGAATCTGAGGGCATGAGGATTAACAATCTGAAAAGCGGGAAATGGACTTTTTGGCATACCAACAATCAAATTGCAAGAACTGCTACATTTGTAGATGACAAATTGGAAGGTGAAGTAATTGAGTATCACGAAAACGGAAACAAGTCTTTTCAAGGTGTTTATGCCAATGATAAATTAGAATCTTACGCATATTGGTGGTATCCGAATGGAAATTTGGAAATGGAAGGAAAATCAAAGAACAATCTTCAAGACAGTATTTGGGTATATTATCACGAGAATGGAAAAATGGCCAGCAAAGGATCTTTTGTGGAAGGGCAACTTCATGGTCATTGGAATTATTATTATGAAAATGGAAAAATCTGGCGCCAAGGAGAATATAACAAGGGAGCTCGTACAAAAATTTGGCAAGCATTTTTTGAAAATGGAATAAAGCAAAGAGAAGGTGCTTTTGCAAACGATAGCGAAAACGGATTGTGGACTCAATGGTATAGCAACGGCAATTTGCAAGACAGAGGCAATTTCAGAATGGGATTGATGGATGGCGAATGGTCGGGTTGGTATTTTGAAGGACAGAAAAAATATCACACTCAATATGTTAATGGGCTTAAAAATGGAAAACACACGTATTGGTATCAAAATGGTCGTAAAAAAGAAGAAGGAAGATACAAGGACAATCATAAGGAAGGAAACTGGACAGAATGGTCAGAACTTGGGAAAAAACTAAATAGTGGCCCCTACAAGCTTGGAAAAAAACATGGCAAATGGGTGTTTTACGATAAATATGGAGCCAAAATGAGAGATCAGATTTTTATTAACGAAAAACCCAATGGGAAATGGACTGAATATTATCCCAACGGAAAAAAAGCCAGTGAAGGATTATTTATAAATCGCGTAAAAGAAGGCATTTGGACAAATTGGGACGCAAAAGGCAATGTTGTATTGCAGGTAGAATATCGAAGTGGACTAAAAATCAGAACCATAAAAGATGCAGCCAGCGAAAAAGACAAAAAAACAAAAAAACCAACCACTACAAAACCATTTTAAATATTAATAAGCTATAGTGCTTCTAGTTTTACTTTTTGTAATCCAAATTTTAAATTCATATTTACAAGAAAGGTCGAAAACATGTATTTATGATAAATAAAAAACATCATCTACATCACAATGAAGACCTTAAGAAAAAAGGGCAAATAAAAAATTAGAAAAGAAACACTTTTTAACCAACTTTTATAAACACAAAACTGCAATCAATTAGTAAATAATTGTAACTTTGCTGATCATAGTTATAACAATTCTGAAAATATGACAACCGACATTCTAAGCAATATTCATAAAAAGAACTATAACAATGCATTATGCATAAATAATGAATTTTACACATACAGAGATCTTGCAATAATTGCAGCAAAAATTCAAAACGAAATAAAAACAAATTATCCCTTTGAAAGAGTTTTTGGTGTTGCCTTTGAAGACGACATCAATACTTATGCAAGCGTTATTGCAATATGGTCGAGTGGAAAAGCATATTGCCTTTTAAACCCTGATGGAAATCGCGAAGACAATTATGAACTCATTCAAAAAACAGGTTGTAGTGTTATTTTTAATTCAAGCTACATTCTCTCAAAAGCTTTGGACTTTACCGACCAGTATACCATTATTAATCCCAATGAAATTCCAGCAACAGATACAAATCTCAGAATAGCTTTTGGCAGTTATAATATTTTTCTATTTACGCAATATAAAAATGGACAAACATCATCGGAATTAATTCAATTTAGATGGGAAGATGTTGTAAACGCTATAGAAAACATCAAAAAGACAAACATTTCGCTTAACTCAAAAGGAAGAGTTCTCTCCTTTTTTAGTTTTTCTCATAATTTATCTGTTTTCTCATTTTTAATCTCCATTAAAGCGGGTGCTTGTTTTTATTCGATTCCAAACAAAAAGAACAGAGCTTTTATCACCTTTTCGATGGTTGAAGAATACAGCATAACACACGCATTTACAACTCCTCACGCCGTTAAAATGCTGGAACCTTTTTTTTATGACATTCCCCTCTCTTCACTTCATTATCTCATTGTAACAGGCGATATTCTTCCCGTTAAACATGCTCAAAATCTTCAAAAATGTGCACCAAATGCAGTTTTATACAACACCAGCAGTTCTCCTTTTATATTCGGAATAACAGCTGCCATTGAAATTGATGAATCGTCAAAACTTCATTCATTTAATGGACTTGTGAGTTTCGGATATCCGCTTAATAATATAAAATACAGAACATTAAGTCCCGACAAGAGTATACTAAACACAGGTGAGATTGGCGAATTATACATTCAAAACACGGCTGTTGAATACAGTACTATTTACAATAATGAGAACAATCTTTTGGACGATAATTCAAAGAACAAAATATCAGAACAAAATCTTGACAATCACTATCTATACAAAACAGGAGCCGTGGGTTATATAAATGACGACAACGCAATTATTCCGGTTGCAAATATTTATCAAAAAATAAATATGAATGGAATTCTAGTTGATTTAAGTCTCCTTGAAAAACATGCCGTCGAATCCTCTAATTCAAAGGAAGTGATAGCTGTTACCTATAATAACTTTTTTGGCTTTGACGAGATCCATCTGTTTATCCAAAATTTATCAATGGACACAAGTTTGATTTTTCAACATCTAAGAAATAATATTCCGGAGTATTTACTTCCTCAACAAATTCATAACATTGACCAAATTCCAATCAATGAAGATTGTTTGGTCGATTATCCTGAATTGCTCAGAATTATAAGAGGAAATTCAGTGGCGTTTTTTACAAAATAGATATTACAGCTCACACTGTATGCTTTTCGCCCATTTTTTTGATTGTTTATCTATTATTTCCTGTTGAGAGTGATTAAAAAACTTTAATTTTCAAGTTCCACGAACAAATTCTTGTAATTTTGTAAAAAAATATGGTATGACATTTTTAAATCCTGCTTTTCTCTATGCTTTCCTTGTATTGCTTATTCCTATAGCCATTCATCTATTTAATTTCCAGAAATACAAACCTCTGCTTTTTTCGAATCTTCAGTTTTTACTCACGATTCAATCGAAAACAAAACAACAATCCCAGTTAAAAAGAGTTCTACTTTTAATCAGTCGTTTATTGATTTTCAGCTGTTTAGTAATTGCATTTGCACAACCTGTTCTAAAAAAAGGAGACCAAAACAACATCACTTCCGAAAACCTCATTGTTGTTTTTATTGATAACTCATTGAGCATGGGAGCATTTAGCTCAGAAGGCATTGTAATGATGGATTTGGCAAAAGAAAAAGCCACAGAAACCATTGAGCAATTTGCACATCACGACAAATTTATGATTTTGACCAACGAATTGGAAGGGGGTAGCTTTCGAATTATCAATAAAGACGATGCTCTCAATAGCATCGAAAACATTCAATTGAGTCATTATTCTCGAAATTTAAATCTTATTTTTAAACGAATAAATGATGTTTTTGAAAACCACAAAGAGGAATTAAAAATCATATCTATTATTTCTGATTTTCAATTGCCCAATGCCATTTTCGACAAATCGGTCATAAATCCAGAGGCACGCATTGTGCTTAACGTTCTGGAGCATCAAAGTAAAAACAATATTTTTATTGACAGTTGCTGGTTTGAGATGCCGATTATTCGTCAGAATCAGCAATTAAGTTTAAATGTAAATGTTGTAAATCAATCCGATCAAGATTTCGACATGTTGCCCTTACATCTGATAATCAACAACAAAGAAATAACTTCTACCGTTTTCGACATCAAAGCCAACAGTCAACAAACCGCTATTTTAAACTATATTGAAACCACAGAAGGAATAAAACATGCCGAAATAAGAACCGATGACAAAGGCAGTTTTAACTATGATGATAATTTCTATTTTTCGTATGATTTGAAAAATGAAATTAGCGTACTGGAATTGTATGAAAAGAAAAACTCTTCCTATTTAAAATCTTTATTTACAGTTGATTCCTTGTTTAACTTTACTTCAACAAACATCAAAAACATTGACTATTCAAGCCTGGGAAATTATAATTTTATTATTTTATCAGATATTTCCGAAATTGCCGACGGAACTATTTCGGAGCTAAACAAAGCCTTATCTGGTGGTTCTGTTTTACTTTGCATCCCCTCTTTGGATGCAGATTACTCGAAATTAAATCAATTTTCGAACGAAATTGCCGGTGTACAATACTCCAATATAGACACTTCCAGAACACAAATTGAAGAACTGGCTTTGGAACATTATTTATTCAAAAATGTATTTGAGCAAATTCCAAACACCATGGATCTGCCAGTGATTTTAAAAAGATTTCCAATTCTTCCCCAGTCGGGCTTAATTCCTTTGATTAAATTAATGGACGGCTCTCTTTTTATAGGCTTATCAAATTCAGATGGAAAAAATATATTCTTTATGTCGGCGGCATTGGATGACAAATCGGGAAACTTTCATCGTCATGCATTAATTGTTCCTACGTTTATGAATATGGCAATTTACTCGAAAAGCAGCAGTGATTTGTATTATAAAATCGGAAATCTTAATGAAATTAGTATAAAAACCGAGAAAACGCTTTCTGATGGAGCCATTCAATTAATAAATAAGAAAACGAAAAATGAATTTATCCCAGCTTTTTCGATTCGTTCAAACGACATAAAAATATTTCCTCATATTGAAGACTTGGAAGCTGGGAATTATGACATTGTAAATGCTGGAAACATATTGGGAGGCATAGCTTTCAATCGCAATCCCGAAGAGTCTCAAATGAACTTTTTCGACGAAAAAACCTTAAATAAGTTTATAAAAGATGAAAATCTCGAAAACGTCAAAATTGTAAACCAAAGCACCAATCTAACTAAATCTTTCGAGCGAATTTTGAATAAATCAAGTTCGATTTGGAGTTATTTTATAGTATTAGCATTGCTGTTTTTAATTGTAGAAATAGCCATTATTCGATTCAGTAAATAAAACTCTAATTTTATAAAACGCACACGTATACAGAGAAAGTCACAATGTTTTTTTATTGTGGCTTTCTCTGATTTTAAAACCGTATTGGCACTCTATAAAGCACAAATTTATTTTATTTTTTTGGACTTTGTCTCTTTTTTCTTCATTTCAGTCCGGTCATACTTACAGCATTGGGGAAGTGCATTATAAACCTCATCTTTGGCTTTGTACATGGGCGTATCGTGTCCTACATTCGCAATTGCCATTTGTAACTTTTGCAATGATGTTTTGGATTCATCAAAAGAAACTTTCAACATATTAGTTCTCTGATTCCAATTGGCAGCATTGACTCCATCCATCGATTTTGCAGTTTCTTCAATGCGATCCTTGCACATTCCACAACTG
>JAQUGA010000266.1 GCA_028684405.1 Bacteroidales bacterium
ACTTTGTATTGAAAAAAACAATACGTCTTAAAAAAGGAAAGTCCTAATGTTTTAATTAGGCTTTCTTTTAAAGAATTTTAGATCGATTGTTTGAGTTGAAATACACACTTTTTTGAACACTACCCTTAGAAAGCGCCTAATTTGACGTTTTCTTATCAAACGCTGACCTTTCTTGTATACGCTAGATCAGAGTATATTATAATATTCCCCATTTTGCTATGTATCCCCAATGCCAAAGTGCATAAGCGGCTGCGGCAATAATGATAATTGTAATTACAATTGGAATGATTGGTTTTCTTTTCTTTTTAAAAGGATCTTTTAGGTTCAATTTTGCATTTTTTGGAATTTTGGCAAGACTTGTCAATGTTCTTCCAAAGGCGATGTTTACTGTTGCTCTAGCATTAATTGCCCAACCATTTGCATCTAAAACTGGAGCTAAATCTCGTTTTCTTAATTTCAACCACGCCAAAATCATGGAAGGACCAGAGATGGCAAGGATAATTCCCAAAATAGCCAATGGCATTTTCCACCATGTCAAGGCTAAAAATCCTCCGACAATGGATGCCAAAACGGCACCGATGGCTCCAAAGGCAAGCCCAATAGCGGCGAAAATACCAGCAAACTTGGCAATGTCAAACGGAGCGGGTTTGGCTGCTTCGGTCGCCACAACCGGAGTAGCTGGATCTGCTGGTTTGTTTATGTTGTCAACTGCGCTGATGGATTTGTCGCCTGCTTTTTCAATGCCTTCAGTTGTAAATTTGTTTACTTTATCATCTTGTGAGGAAGCAAACTTTTCTATTTGTTTTGAAATTAACTTTGACATTTTACGGTATGGCGACCAAAACGCTTGCCGAATACTTATCGGATTTTCTAAAATTTTGATGATGGTTGCATCCCAGTCTTGCCCATTGTTGTCATAAAATAGTGCATTTCTTCCAATTTCCAAATTGTCAACATCGCCATCTGTGAATGCTGCAACAATCGTCATTTTTTCATTTTTGACTTTCGAGGTACATTCAAAATATACCAAACAGATACCACTGTTTTTTGCCATGGTATTGTGTTTGCCCATATCCGAAACAATGATGCATAAATCACAACTTCGTTGGTCAAAATAGAGCGTACCAGCTTGAAAAATTCCTTTGTAATTGGGAGAATAAAAATCAGAAAAACTAACAAAATTATTCAATAAAGTAAAAACATAGCAATAATAGCCAACTAATTTATCAACTAAAATAATGTTGTTTGATTCTGTTTCTAATGCTATATCTTGAGCTATTAAATCTAAAATTTGTTCTTTTTGATTTGATTTTAAATATTCACGAACTTTTTCAAGGCCGAGCGGTTCAACTAAAACTCCTTCTTTTTCGGCAAGCCAATTTTCGTAATTTTTAAATGTGTCTTTAATTTCATGCCATTCCGTTTCGGTCATTTCATCATCTTTACCGAGTGATTTTTGAATGATGTTTTTGAAACTTGTTATGCTATTTTCCCAAGCTGGATTTATAGGGGAAGAAAAAGAGAGGGGGCGATTGGCTTCAATTTTTGAAATTGGAAAACTCAACATCTCTTCATTGCTGTTCGAGATATTTTTGTTATTAATCGTTTCAATTCGGCTCGTAAGAGAATTTAATAATTCAGAAGATGATGGGTCAAACTCGGAAAGTTTGCAACGAAGGAAATAATCGTCTATTTTAGGTTGAATTTTTAGATATAAATCATATGCGTCATTGGTGGCATCTCCAAATGGACGAATCCTTGCCGCCTCTTCTTCGGCTTTTAGAAACCAGTTTGAATAGTCTTCACATTGTTTTGTAAACAATTCAAGTTCTTCTTCCGAAATACCAACCAGCCCACATCGATCAATTTTTGAACCCACCGTAGCAATGATGTCTTTGATTAGATTTTGTAGATTTTCATCCGAAGTTGATTGTTCTGTAATGATTCCATCTCCATTGAATTGCGTATCGGCAAATATTTTTGCAACATCCGAAGTCTCATTTCTTGAAATTCCTTTTGCGTCTGTTTTGCCTAAATTAATTAAGATCTGCTTGGCAGAAGCTAGCATGTTTTTGCCTTCTTCTGTATCTGTATTTATCGCTGATAAGGGCAGCGATGTTCTCCGTTCTAGTAAATCATTTGGATTTTTGATCAATGATAATATCCATTTTACAGCTGCCAATACTTCGGGAACTCGAATTTTTCCATCTTTATCAGTGTCCATATGGGACAGTACTTCTGGGTCAATTTCCAATCCTTTTACTGGACAACTCAGTGCTGTCCATAATTTTTGATCTAGATTTTCAAGATGGATTAAATCGGCTCCACTTTCCAAGTTGACTCGATTGATTCCTCCAATTCTAGAAAACTTCCATATATGATTGTCGTTTTTCATTGTAATGATTTGTTTATAATGGGTTAGAATTTATATGCCAAGCCAACGCCTATGATATTCTTTATTTGTAATCTAGGACCTTCTGCGTCAATTATTCCATCATCGTTTTTATCTATTTTGATGATTACATCATCGTCATAAATCATGTTGTTGTTCAAGCTAACGGTAATGTATTTATTCACTTTCATAGTAATGAGTGTTTCCCAATTTATATCAATATTTTGTGGATTTTCTATATAATTGGAAAACAGGTTGATTTTTGTAGTGAAAGATAGGTTTTTTAGAAATTCAGGTTTAAAATCACTTCTGCTATAAATTACTCGAATGTAGCCCCCAAACTCCTTGTTGAATCGTTCGCCTTTGGTAATTATAACACCGTTATCATCATATGTGGCTTCTTCAACACCAAATGCACCAGCATTGGCTAAATCTTGATTGCCTACATAGGTAAGTTTCCCTGTTAATGGAGCAATAAATGCGCTAAAATATTTATTGGGTTTATAGTCCATACCAATGGCAACAACGGTATAAGCAGGAGCTAACCAGTCAGATATCATTACTGAATCATTTGGATAATTATATCCAGGAGCCATTTGTGGACGGAAGTTTAGCATAGCAGCATAGTAGAAATTATCGCAAGCTTTACGACCATATTTTGACAGCAAGTCAATTTTGTCATCTGTTTTCATAAATGATTTTTCCTTGCCTTGACGCAATATA
>JAQUGA010000052.1 GCA_028684405.1 Bacteroidales bacterium
AACCCCTATTCAACATCCATTTGAATGTTGATTATCCATTTAACCTCAACGGAATTTTATACTTTCCTAAAGCTCGAAAAACCATTGAAGTACAAAAAGAGAAAATCCATTTATATTCCAACCAAGTATATATTACCGACCAACTTGAAGGAATTGTTCCCGACTTTTTAACGCTTCTTCATGGAGTTATTGATTCTCCCGACATCCCCTTAAATGTTTCCAGAAGTTATTTGCAAAGCGATAGCAATGTGAAGAAAATTTCGGGACATATTAGCAAAAAAGTAGCGGACAAACTGGAAGAGATGTTTAAAAACAATCGCGAAGATTTTGAATCTAAATGGGATGACATCAGCGTTTTCATAAAATATGGTATGATTACCGATGAGAAGTTTTATGAAAGAGCCAGTAAATTCATGTTGTTTAAAAACATTGATGGAAAATATTTCACCAGCGAAGAGTACCAAAAACACATTGAAGTTTTGCAAAAAGACAAAGACGAAACGCTCGTTTATCTATACAGCAATGACATAGATGCTCAAGACAGCTACATAAAAAATGCGAAAGACAGAGGCTATGACATTTTGCTAATGGATGGTATTTTAGACAATCACTTTATCAACCATATTGAAAGCAAACTGGAGAAAACTCGCTTTTCGAGAGTAGACTCCGATATTATCGACAAATTAATTGAAAAAGGAGAAGATTTGCCTTCCAAATTATCGGAAGATGACATTAAGAAAGCGAAAGAGGTTTTCGGAAAACAAATTGACGAAAAATTATTTCAAGTGACTTCCGAAAACATGAGCGAAACCGATATGCCTGTTGTCATCACTCAAACCGAATTTATGCGTCGCTGGAAAGACATGCAAAGCATGAGCGGACAAAAATCGTTTATGCCCGAAATGGACAACTACAATCTGGTGGTAAACACCAACCATCCTTTGGTGGAAATGATTGTAAATGAAGCTGATGAAGAACGTCAAAGCAAACTCACTAAGCAAATTGTAGATTTAGCTCTTTTGTCGCAAAATATTTTAAAAGGCAAAAGTCTGACAGAATTTGTTCAACGCAGCATTGACTTAATTAAATAGATTTCTATTTAAAAAGTTTATATTTGCGGAGACAAAGCTCACAAACAACTTTTACAAAAACCTTCATGAAAAAATTACTTTTAAAAATCATCAAAAAACTGGGATATTCGATTACTAAAAACTCAGACTTATATCCAGACATGAACGAAAAGGAGTTTTGGGAAATATACTCATTATGTAGTCCTTACACTATGACATCGGTGGAAAGAATGTATTCTTTGTACAATTCTGTTGACTATATTTTGACAAACAACATTGAAGGTGACTTTGTAGAATGTGGTGTTTGGAGAGGCGGAAGTGCTATGTTGATGGCAAAAATGCTTTCGAACCGGAATATTGTGGATAGAAAGGTATATCTATATGACACTTTTGAAGGAATGGCCGAACCATCCATCCACGATTTAGCATACAATGGAGAGAATGCCAGCACGCAATTGGCCAACAACGTGAATGATAAAGAAAACACAGTTTGGTGTTTAGCCGATTTAAACGATGTGAAAAACAATCTAAAAAAGAGTGGCTTTTCGGAAAACAACTTAATTTTTATTAAAGGGAAAATCGAAGATACAGTGCCATCAAATATGCCCGAAAATAAAATTGCACTGCTTCGATTGGACACCGATTGGTATGAATCGACAAAACACGAACTGATTTATCTGTTTCCAAAACTAATCGAAAACGGAGTGTTAATCATCGATGATTATGGGCATTGGCAAGGTTGCAGAAAAGCGGTTGATGAATATATTAAAGAACAAAAATTACCAATCCTTTTAAACAGAATTGACTATACAGGAAGGGTTGCCATAAAAAACTTCAACTAACAGCCGTCCATCAAAAACGATGCTGAAATGCGAATAAAGCCTTTGTTATAATTTCCAACAAAGGCTTTATTTATTGCACATATTAAATATTAAAAACATGCAATTTCCTATCTTTGATAGTTTGAAAGCTTTTTTGTACTTTTGACAAAAAAAGAGCCATGCTTAATACTGCTGTATTATTTATCATATTCAACCGACCAGAAACAACACAGAGGGTATTTGATGTGATTAAAAGCGTAAAGCCAAAAAGACTCTATATTACAGCTGATGGACCTCGCAAGAATAATGAAAACGACCAAATCAATAGCAAAAAATGCCGTTCTATCATTGACCAAATAGATTGGGAATGTGAGTTAAAAACTCTGTTTCGGGAAGAAAATTTAGGTTGTAGAAATGCTGTGAGCGACGCCATTACATGGTTTTTTAATCAAGAAGAACAAGGCATTGTACTAGAAGATGACTGTTTGCCACATCCCAGCTTTTTTCAATACTGCGAGGAGTTGCTAGAGAAATATAAAGAGACTCCCGAAATCATGCTTATCAGTGGTGATAATTTTCAAAATGGCATAAAAAGAGGCGATGCTAGTTATTATTTTTCCAGATACAATCACATTTGGGGATGGGCTTCATGGCGGAGAGCATGGGAAAAATATGATGTCAACATGGAATCATTTCCTCAGAAAAAAGAAGAAAATTTTATTCAGCATGTATTTAAACAACGCAAAATCCAAAAATACTGGATGAAACGCTTTCAAAAATCATACGACAAAAAAATTGACACTTGGGATTATCAATGGATGTATACCATATTGAGTCATCAGGGAGTCATCATTTTACCAAATATAAATTTGATTTCTAATGTCGGTTTTGGGGAACAAAGCACTCACACAGCCAAAGCCAATAAGCGACTTGCAAATCTTCCGGTGAAGGAAATGAAACTTCCTCTTACCCACCCTTCCGAAATAAAAATAAACGAAATGGCTGATTTATATACTTTTAATAGAATTTTTAAACCTCCATTTTTCGAGAGGCTTTTGACGTATATTAACAGCAAATGGCAAAAGTGGCAAAAGATTTAAATATAAAATAGATAGACTCAAATATTTTGGAACATACTATTCAATCCGTTTAAAAAAATGACATTAAACCAATTATACAAAAAACAGCTTTTCCATCCAAATTTGATAAGTCTTTTTATCAATCCATTTCTGATGGTACGCTGGTATTTACTTCGGGGAATTAAAAAGTTCGCTCCTGAATTAAAAGGTAAAATCCTGGATTTTGGATGTGGACAAAAACCATATAAAATGCTTTTTACAAATGCTACTGAATACATTGGAGTAGATATTGAGAATGAAGCTCACAATCATGAAAAAGAAGATGTAGACATTTATTACGATGGAAAAAAACTTCCATTTGACAATGAATCATTTGACAATATCTTCAGTTCAGAAGTTTTAGAACACATTTTTAATCATGAAGAAATTGTACCTGAACTATTTCGAGTTTTAAAAAAAGGAGGCAAAATCCTCATTACCGTTCCGTTTAGTTGGGAGGAACACGAAACACCATACGACAACTGCCGTTTTACTCATTTTGGGATAGAACATTTGCTTCAAAAACATGGGTTTACAATTTTAAAATCAGAAAAAACGGGACACTTTTTCGCAGTCATTGCACAATATTTCATCAACTATATTAGAACCTTGCTTTATACAAAAAATAAATTTGCAAACTTGTTGATAAACTTTCTATTTATCTTCCCTTTAACTCTAATTTCAATTCCTTTATGCATCATTGCACCCCGAAGTAATAAATTGTATTTCAACACTGTAATTCTAGCAGAAAGATGAAAGTAGTACTTATCAATACAAGCGATAGCGGTGGCGGAGCAGCCATTGCCTGCAAGCGACTCATGGAAGCCCTTACTTTAGAAGGCATTGATGTTCGCATGCTCGTAATGACCAAAAAAAGCCAAATAGTACAAATTCAGGCTTTTAAAAAGTCGAAATATAATAAATATGCATCGCTTTTTCGATTTATGTATGAGCGTCTCAGTTTTGTTTTTCACGAAAAAGACAAAAGTGTCCGTTTCGCTTTTTCGCCAGCCAACATTGGTGTTGACATAAGCAATCATCCATGGATAAAAGAAGCAGATATCGTTCATATTCATTGGATTAACGGAGGATTTCTATCTTTAAAATCACTCAACAAACTCCTTGAAAAGAAAAAAAACCATGTATTTACTTTTCACGACATGTGGCTTTTCACAGGTGGTTGCCACTATGCTGGCGATTGCATAAACTATGAAACCCAATGTCATCACTGTCCGTTTTTGAAAAGACCTTCCGAAAATGATTTATCCTCAAAAGTTTGGAATAAAAAAGCATCTCTTTTTAAAGAGAAAAAACTAAACATTGTTTGCTGTAGCGAATGGCTGGCAAAAACAGCTCGAAAATCAAGCTTATTGCAAGATGCCAACATTCAAAATATTCCAAACCCCATCTCATTAATTGAGTTTAAACCCAAAGATAAAACAGAAATCAGAGAAAAGCTACAAATACCTACTAAAGATTTTGTTCTTTTATTTGGAGCAGCAAACATTAACGACAAACGGAAGGGCTTTGTCTATTTACTTGATGCTTTAAAAATATTAAAAGAAAAAAATCAAATAAAAACAAAGCTGACGATTGCTGTTTTTGGCAAAGCCAAGGACTTTGATCCCAACCAAATCCCTTTTCCTGTAATTAATTTAGGACAAATTAGTAGCCTAGAAAAAATGGCTGAAGTATACGCCATGGCAGATCTCTTTATTCTACCATCGTTGGAGGACAACTTACCCAACACGGTTATGGAGTCATTGGCTTGTGGCACGCCCGTAGTAGCTTTCAACATTGGAGGCATTCCTGAAATGGTAGAACATGAAAAAACGGGCATCATTGTCGATAAAGTTTCTGCAGAAACATTGGCAAACGGAATTTTAAAAGCCATTCAAAGTCCAAATATTAGCCAGTGGAGCTCCAATGCTCGTCGCAAAGTGGAAGAAGAATACAACCAACAAGCAGTTGCCCAAAAATACATCAAGGTATACAACAACATTATTGAAACCCATGAAGCCTAATCCTTTCATTAGTATTATTACCGTTGTTTACAACAGTGATAAATATTTAGAAAAAACCATTCTGAGTATTGCGAAACAAAACAGTACTATTGTTGAATACATTATCATTGATGGTGGATCGAAAGACGATACTATAAACATTATTCAAAAACACAAGCAACATATTCAAAAAAGCATTAGCGAGCCCGACAACGGACTTTATGATGCCATGAATAAGGGACTTGAAATGGCGAGCGGGGAATATGTTTGGTTTATCAATTCGGGGGATAAAATATATGACACATCAACCGTTGAATCGATTGCTAAAATTGCTCAAAGTCAAAATTTTCCAGATGTCATTTATGGAGAAACCATAATTATTGATGAAAACGAACAAGAAATTGGACCACGGCGACTGAAAGTACCTAAAAATCTTAGCTGGAAAAGCTTAATTGACGGTTTGGTTATTTGTCATCAATCCTTTATTGTAAAACGGAACATTGCTCCAAAATATAATCTAAAATACAAAATTGCAGCCGATTATGACTGGATTTTGAAATGTTTGAAAAACTCAAAAAATGTTTACAACTCTAAACTCATTTTATCGCGCTATCTCGACAATGGTTTCTCGAAAAACAATATACCAAAAGCACTTTCGGAACGTTTTGTTATTATGATAAAAAACTACGGATTCATAAGAACCACACTAAACCATATTTTGATAAGTTTTCGATTTTTTAGCTTTTTAATTCGCAATAAGCGATTTTAAAACATTAACTACGTAATATTTCCCGAATCTCTATTTTTCAAAATAGAAATTCGGGGAAAAACAGATAAAACCTGAGAAAAATGAAAAGAAAAACGCTCCTAATCAGCATATTAACAATATTATTTGCTTCATGCACGCAAAATAAAACAGAAATTGGACTAGAATATCACGAAGCAATCATCGCTCGCCAAACAGAAGTTCTGGATGCATTTGAGGAAGCCTTAGATGCCGTCACCGAAGATATAGAAATCTTACAACTCAAGCGAGAGAATGCATTAAACATAACTCGAAAAGCAATAAAAGAGACCGAAAAAATAAAAATTGTAGAAAATGGAGAGGTTTTAAAAAAAGAATCACTACACTTACTTGAGAGAATTGAAAATATATTATCTGCTAAATTTCAAAATATTGTTGAAATTAGAGAAGAGTTAAACATAAGGTATAGTGACGAATTAGTCGATGAACTCAACGAAATCATATTAATTTCACACGATCAAATTGATTCGTTGATAATTGAATTTAACAAAGCCCAGATTGATTTTGGAAACCAATACCATTTTGAATTAATTGAAGAAATTTATGACTAATTTCATCTTGTTTTATAAAATCAAATAATATACAGCGAAAATTGCTGCCAAGATAATAATGTAAACTACCCATAAATACATACCTTTAACTGATTCTTGCGTTTTCATCTCTCTAAATACTTTAATTAATAACCGATCTTACTGAATACTGATTACAAATTAGACAATATTTTAAAAATAATAGTTGCCTGAAAAATAAATAAAAATGAAATACAACTTACACACTCACAGCGAGTTTTGCGACGGAATAGCCCCTCTTAGCCACCATTGCGAATTCGCAATCAGCCAAAACCTTAAAGTTTTAGGTTTTTCCTCACATGCACCCTTAAGGTTTAACAATAATTTTTCCATCAAAGAATCTCAAATTGACAAATACATTTCTGAAACCGATTTATGTCAAGAAAAATTTAACAAAGAACTGGTTTTAAAAAAAGGTTTGGAATGTGATTATATAAAAGGACTAAGTTATTCATTTTCAGAATTTAAAACCAAATACAACTTAGATTATATCATTGGAGGAATCCATTTGGTAGGCGAAAATGATCCAAAAAAACTTTGGTTTATTGATGGTCCCCAAAAAGCTATTTTTGATGATGGACTGGAAAAACTCTATCAAAACGATATTAAGCGAGCCGTCACTTCCTATTTTCACCAAATGAATGAGATGATTGAAAATGAAGAATTTGATATTTTGGCACACATTGACAAAATAAAAATGCACAACCAGTCTCGATTTTTTAGAGAAAACGAAATATGGTACCAGAATTTAATTGATGAGACTTTGGAGCTGGTGCAATCGAAAGATTTAATTACAGAAGTTAATTACCGAGGAATTTACAAGAAACGGTGCATGGATTTTTATCCTTCAAAACAGATATTGCAAAAAATGAAAGCAAAAAACATTCGGATTTGCATCAGTAGCGATTCTCATCAACCTAGTGAAATTGGCTTGTTGGATAAAGAGGCCATTGATTTTGTCAAGAGTGTTGGCTACAAAGAAACATACTGTTTAGACCAATGCGTTCCACTTCCTAATTAGAATAATAACAGGCTAATTGCCATAATAAGCATTCCTAAAATAAGTCCTATAATAGAAGTATGATGTTTTCCATATCTGTGTGCCGCTGGCAAAAGTTCATCCAACGAGATAAAAACCATAATACCAGCAACTATTCCAAAAACGATGCCCATAATATCAATTGAAAAAAAATACATAATTAAGAAATAACCAATTATGGCACCAAGAGGTTCGGACAAACCTGAAAGAAAAGAATAAGTAAAAGCTTTTCTTCTACTATTTGTGGCATAATAAATAGGCACCGAAACAGCAATTCCTTCGGGGATATTGTGAATGGCAACGGCAAATGCAACAGAAATCCCAATTTGCGGATCTTCCAAAGCAGAAATAAACGTTGCGATTCCTTCTGGGAAATTATGAATCGTAATGGCCACAGCTGTAAGAATTCCCATTCTCATCAAACTAGATTTTTTCTTCTCTTCGGGATTCATATCTTCTAGTTTTCTCGCTTCATGCGGGTTTTCGGTTGAAGGGATAAGAAAATCAATCAATCCAATCAGTAGAATCCCGCCAAAAAAGGAAGCAATCGTGATCCATTTCCCCGTTGTTTCACCGTAAACACCCATCAACAAATCTTGAGCATTGGGCAACATCTCAACAAATGAGATATAAATCATCACACCCGCAGAAAGACCCAGAGAAAATGACAAAAAACTGGTGTTTGTCTTTTTTGCAAAAAAAGCAATAGCACTTCCCAAACCTGTAGCTAAACCTGCAATTAGAGTGAGCGAAAACGCAAAAAGCACATTGTTGTCCATATTCGATTTTGTTAATTTTCTATTTGTTTAATGTATGGGCATTTTTTACAAACTGTCGAATAAAGTTAGTGGTTTCTGCTTTTTTTTCTATGTAACCCATGTGTCCGCAATCACCCAAAATTAAGATTTCAGAATGTTTTGGGATTACCGATTGAGCCATCAAAGAAGTCATCGAAACCCGACTGTCTTCTTTGCCTGCAATAAACATAACAGGAACATCAATTTCCATCAGCAAATCCAATTTATCTGTTCTTTCCTTCATACCTTGAAGGCAGGCGATGAGTGCTTCAGCGGTCAATGTTTGAGCTCCTTCTTTTAAAAATTCAATTTCTTTTGAAAACTTTTCTCTGTTGCATGTCGCAAATAATTCGGGGATGAAATTAAAAATAAAACCCTCTCTGTTGAGTTTTATAATTTCAATGGTTCTTTCTCTTCCTACTTTTGCTTCCAGACGGTCTTCTAGGGCTTGCGAATGAAACAGTCCAAGACCTTTGAGCATAATTGGATATTTTTCTGCAAATGATAATGCCACATATCCGCCCATAGAATGACCTATCATCACCACTTCGGCAATTCCCATATTTTCAAGAATTTCGTGCACCATTTCGGCCATAAGTTCCATGGTTTGAGTTGGAGCAATCACTTCACTTTCGCCATGACCAGGCAACTCTATGCATATGACTCGATTATTTTGAGATAACTCTTCGCTCAAGTCATTCCAGATTTCAATGCGTTCTATAAAACCATGCAAAAGGACAATTACATTCCCTTTTCCTTCATCACTAAATCGTATTTTTTTTTCTTTGTAAGATGTACTTGCAATTTTCATATTCTATGTTTTTTTTCAAAAATAGACAAATTTATAAACCCATTCAGCAAACTATTGTTTTTTTAAAAAACAAAAAAGAGTACTTTTTTACGGTACTCTTTTTTGACATTACTTTATTCTAACTATTGAACCATTAGTTTTTCTACTTGTTTTGTTTTTCCATTATTGATTTCGAGCAGATAAATCCCCTTGCTTAAATTTGACAAATCTAAAACATTATACAATTCGGAAGTTGATGTTTCCATAACTTTTTGTCCCATTTGGCTATAAACAGTAAAAGTTGTTAGTTCTTTTATTGCCAAACTGATGTTGAAAACACCATTTGAAGGATTTGGATACAAATAATAATCAATTTTATCATTGTTTTTCACAGATACAGGAGTGTAATCAAATTTCAAATCATCGATTAAAGCGAACGTGCCTCCCGTTGCTGCCAAGCCAGATGAAAGAATCAAAATATTCATGGTGTCTGGAGTTAAGTCTGGCGATAAATATTGAAATTCTTCGACAAACTGTGTGTATGAAGAAACTGTTTGAGTAGTTACAAATGCGGCAACTGCAACGGTATCGCGAGTAGCAGCAACAGAATTAAACTTGGTCAAAAAAGACAAAACAATTAAAGAATCCCCACCTTGAGGCGAGTATTGATACCATCCTGTAAACTTGACTGGTTTTTCCGTAAAAGCTCTTCCTCCATCAATTTGGGCAGTAAAATTGGCAAAATCAACATTAATTACTCCATAAGTGGCTATACCAGGAACTGAGAGTCCCGAGAAATCTTGAGTTATAATTTTCGCAGCATTAGTGCCATCATGAGAAGTTGCACTTTGATTCATAAAATGAATATCAGTAATAAAATCGACAGAAGAATTCCAATGCTCGGCCTTGTTTGGGTTGATCCAAGTTTCAAAATTACCATTTGGTGGTTGAGTTTGACCAAAAGCTAAATTGGCAAACAGGACAAATACAACACTTAAAAATAAAAGAGTAGTTTTTTTCATAATATATTTGGTTTATTGGTTGGTTTATTCGTTGAATTATTTTGCTAAATTAATGATATTAAATTAAAAAAATGAGGTTTTCAGATTTTTTTTTAAAAAAAACCTTCTTGAAAAGTCTTCGTTAAAATATTTAAGTATGTTTTTGTAATGGATTTACGACCCAAATTTAGAAATATTGAAACTTTATTACGCTATCTTGCTACTTTTTTTATAACTTTAGCCCAAATTTAAAAACAGGCGCATAACTCATGTCAAATACATCTCACGAATACAATCAAATCATCGACTTATGCAGGTCGACTTTTGCTGACAAAATGAAAGACTACGGAACGGCATGGCGAATTTTAAGAACGCCTTCGCTGACTGATCAAATATACATTAAAGCACAGAGAATTAGAAGCATACAGCAAAATGGTTTTTCTAAAGTAGACGAAGGCATTGTTCCAGAGTTTATTGGCATCATAAATTATTCCATTATGGCTCTAATCCAATTAGAGTTAGGCACAGCAGAAGCCGAAAATTCGGAAATGAATTCTGATAAAGTGTTAGAATTATACAATCATCATTTTTCAGCTTGCAAAAGTTTGATGGAAGATAAAAACCACGATTATGGAGAAGCTTGGAGAAATATGCGAGTTAGCTCGTTGACCGACATTATACTTATGAAACTGCTTCGTGTGAAGCAAATTGAAGACAATGCTGGACAAACGATCGTTTCGGAAGGTTTGGATGCAAACTACAGCGACATGGTCAATTATGCAGTCTTTGCCTTAATAAAATTATTAAACTAAAAATATAAACCTATGAATTCAAACATGTTGATTATTATTGGAATGGCTTCCATTGGATTAATAATTTCTATTTTATACATTTTCTTTCCTAAGCACAGAAGATTTGCTGGGGTTGCTGCCCGTATATTTATTGGACTAGTCTTTCTTTTCTCGGGTTTTGTAAAAGCAGTAGACCCCTTGGGAGCACAATACAAAATAACTGATTATTTAATGGCATTTGGCTTAGATTTTATGATTCCATTATCGTTATTTTTTGCAATTGTATTAAATTTAGCCGAATTTCTGATCGGCTTTGTTCTTATTTTCGGTGTCAAAATGCGACTTTTCGCATGGGGTTCATTTCTGTTTATGCTGTTTTTCACTCCGCTAACTCTTTATCTAGCCATTCAAAATCCAGTTTCCGATTGTGGTTGCTTTGGGGATGCTTGGGTAATGACAAACTGGGAAACATTTTACAAGAACATCATATTCATGACCATGGCGGTTATTGTTTTTATCCACAGGTATCGCTATTGGGAGAGAATGATTCCAGTGGCGGTTAAGAATTCCATTGTTGCAATAGGAGTTTTTATTGGTGTTGGGTTGCAAGTTTACGCCGTCAGATATGATGCAATTTTAGATTTTAGACCTTGGAAAGTAGGAAATCATATTTCGACACTGGTTGTTCCTACGCCCGAAAAATCAGAGATATTTTTAATCTACAAAAACACAATTACAGGAGAAAACGAAGAGTACACTTCCCAAACTTTGCCGTGGCAAGATGAAGAAAAAATGGCAACATTGGAATTTGTAGAACAACGAAAAGTGGTGATAGAGCCTTTTATAGATGCTCCCATTCATGACTTCATTATTATCAACGAGGAAGGCTACAACATGACCGATGAACTTATTACCTACCCACAATTTCATTTCCTAGCCGTTTCCTATGATTTAGCTCTAATAAATGAAAAAGCAATTTCAAAACTCAATTCGTTTGCCGAAAACTGCCATAACGACAATATAAATTTTCATTTTATTACGGGTTCTTCTCCTACAGAAATAGACGCTTTTGTTATGGCAAACAAGCCTTCATATACGATTTACAATGCCGACCCTACCGCTTTAAAAACAATTATTCGTTCCAATCCAGGATTGCTTCTTTTAAAAGAAGGATTTGTGGTTGACAAATGGCCACATCGCAGAATTCCAAAATATTCCTCATTTAAATCAAACATCCAATTGTATGATACTCAGATTAATGAATGGAAAAAGGCAGAAAAAATTGAAACAGACAAAGAATAAAACAAGGTGCTAAAATATGTTTTAAAAAGATTATTTTATGGATTTTGGGTTTTACTTGGCGTAATCACCTTGGTTTTCTTTTTGTTTAATGTGTTGCCTGGCGATCCTACCAAAATGCTTTTGGGACAGCGCAGCGACATTGCCTCAGTCGAAGCCATCCGAAAAGATTTGGGCTTAGACAAACCACTTTATACTCAGTACTTTTCATACTTAAACGACCTTTCGCCCATTTCAATTCATTCTACAAGCGAAGATAGTTATTGGCATTTTAGCAGAGAAAAATATACTTCTTCAAAACCAATTTTCACGACTGGCAATAAAATCGTAATTCTAAAGAAACCATATTTACGAAGGTCATACCAAAGTCAAAGGAATGTGACTTCAATTTTGGCAGAAGCGTTTCCTCAAACAGCAATACTGGCTATTGTTGCAATTTTGTTTTCCATTTTTGTGGGCATCACTATCGGAGTATTATGTGCTATTTATAAAGATACTTGGTTTGACAAAATATCTCTGATTGTTTCGGTTTTCGGAATGGCACTGCCCTCTTTTTTCGCAGCCATCGTGATGGGTTGGATATTTGCATTTTTATTGCATGATGTAACGGGCTTAAACATGATTGGAAGCATGTATACCGTTGATAATTTTGGGGAAGGCGAATATCTCGACCTCAAGAATCTAATATTGCCAGCCATTACCTTAGGAATTCGTCCGCTTGCGGTAGTGGTAGAATTAACACGCAGCAGCGTACTCGAAGTGCTTTCACAGGATTATGTTAGAACCGCTCGGGCAAAAGGATTACCTC
>JAQUGA010000053.1 GCA_028684405.1 Bacteroidales bacterium
TTTTTGAGTTTGACTTCTTCTTTTTTATTAAACAGATAGCTTCGCTTAAAAAAAGAAACTTTATAGTTTTTAATAAATAAATATTGCTGTATATTTGCAGATAAATTGAAAAAAACAAATAAAAGTATATAATATTATGAAGAAAGTTAAGCCCAAAACAGAATTAGATCTTAGCATCTATGGAATTCAAAGTCCTTCCGAAGTTTATCATAATATCTCTTACGATGATCTTTTTAAACATGAAACAGATCCAAGTTTGGAAGGCTATGAGAAAGGTTTTGTGACCAATTTAGGAGCTGTAGCGGTAGATACCGGCATTTTTACGGGCCGTTCGCCCAAGGACAAATATATTGTTATGGACGACGAAACAAAAGATAAGGTTTGGTGGGCGGGGAAAGGTCGCAAAGGTTCGGATAATAAGCCGATTGACCAAGAAACATGGAATTTTTTAAAAGAGAATAGTTACAAACAGCTTTCTGGCAAAAAACTTTATGTTATGGATGCTTTTGTGGGTGCCAATGTGAACACCCGCCTTAGTATTCGGGTTATCACAGAAGTGGCATGGGCTGCTCATTTTGTGAAAAACATGTTTATTCGTCCCAGCGATGAAGAGATGAAAACTTTTTCGCCCGAGTTTGTAATGCTTCATGCTTGCAAAACAGTCAATCCAAAATGGCACGAACAAAATTTAAACAGCGATGTCTATATTGCTTTTAATTTAAGCGAAAAAATGGCTGTAGTTGGTGGGTCGTGGTATGGCGGCGAAATAAAAAAAGGATTCTTCTCTGTCATGAATTATTTTATGCCTTTACAAAACATTGCGTCAATGCACTGTTCTGCTAATATGGGGAAAGACGGAAGCACTGCTGTTTATTTTGGCTTGTCAGGAACTGGTAAAACAACTTTATCTGCCGACCCCAATCGCTACCTAATTGGTGACGATGAGCATGGTTGGGACGAAGAAGGCATTTTTAATTACGAAGGTGGATGTTATGCTAAGTGCATCGACCTAGATAAAGATAAAGAGCCCGATATTTATAATGCAATTCGTAAAGATGCTTTATTGGAAAACGTAGTGTACGACGAAAAAACAGGAGAAGTTAACTTTAAAAGTGGTTTAAAAACTGAAAACACCCGTGTTTCGTACCCAATTTATCATATTAATAATATTGTTACCCCTATTTCAAAAGGAACTCATCCAAAGAAAATCATTTTTTTAACAGCGGATGCTTTTGGAGTTTTGCCTCCTGTTTCAAAGCTAACCAACGACCAAGCGATGTATTATTTTTTAAGTGGTTTTACATCTAAACTTGCGGGTACCGAACGCGGTATTAAAGAGCCATCACCTACATTTTCACCTGCTTTTGGAGCACCTTTCTTGTTGCTTCACCCCACGGTTTATGCTCAAGCACTTGCTAAAAAAATGAAGGAACATGGAGCCACGGCTTATTTGGTTAATACTGGCTGGATTGGTGGCCCATACGGTGTTGGAAAACGAATCGATCTGCCTTCCACACGTCTCATTATCAGTGCTATTTTAGATGGTTCAATCGATGATGCCGAATGTGTTGAAATGGAAGCCTTTGGATTGTCAATTCCGAAAGAAGTAAAAGGAGTAGACCCCAATATATTAATTCCGAAAAACTCATGGAAATACCCATCTGCCTACGATGAACAAGCACAAAAATTAGCCGATAAGTTTATCGAAAATTTTGAAAACTTTAGTGATTCAGAAGAGGGTAAACGCCTTGTTGCCGCTGGTCCGCGCAATAAACACATGAAGCAATTCTACGATTATTATCAAGGGAAAATAAATAAACTAGAAAAAGATCAAAAAGACGAAATTATCCGTTTAAAAGATCAGATTTATATTTTGCAAAATGCTTTTAGTCAATATATTTCCTTTAACTCAATTAATACCAATTACAAAAATAGAGAATTGAAACGACATATTCCTATTGAAATGTTTGTTGGATCAGATAATAAAAAAGATTGGAAAATTACGAACGACGCATTGGGTGATGTGATAAAAGTTTGGGGATTTAGTTTTTACAATCCCAATAAATCGCCTGAAAAATATAACGAGAGAATTGCTGTAAGTGAAAAAACATATTCAACAGCTTACCTTTGCCAGTTGATAGATGCTTTGCAGTTGGCTCTGGAACAAAAAAATATGGAGAATCCTAAACTTAATGATATGTTTGGAGAGTTTATCAAAAAAACTTCACATATCCCTGAAATCGTTATCAAAATTGGTTCTATATTGTTTGTTAAGTCTCAAAATCAAGATGGAGAAAGTGAAATACAGTCGTTTAAACTTTCTATCTCTAACATGATTCATATTGATAAACATATTGATTTGCTCCAAAAACCTACTCAGTTATTAAAGGAATTACATAACTTCTAGGTATTCTAATTTTAGAAATAAAAAGTTCCGTATCAAATTGGTACGGAACTTTTTATATGATAATATTCTAAACAGCCACAATCAGATTTTTAAATTTTATTGGTTAATAAAATGATGAGTTTTTCAGAAAATTAAGCCGTAAAATTCTTAATAATAATCTTTTCTTGAACCAAAATGAAAGGAGAGATAAAATGAAAAAAAGAAGTGTTGGGCTTTGTTGTATGCCATTATTTCGACTGGATTTATAAACGCATCAATATTGATTCCCGTTTCCAATGCCCTAACTTTTCTGTCTTGTTCGCCAAATTCAAAATTAAGACCCCATTTGGCATATAGGCCAGCATGTGGAGTGATTTCTAGGAGCCCTTTTGCAAAAGGACCATTTCCGTAAATGTTGTCAATATTGTGCATATCAGGGTCGTATCGTTCTGTCGTGAGTTTCGTTTCGTAAGTATCTGGATAAAAATCAATTATATATAAATAAACAGGGGAGGACATGCCTAAAGAAGCACCACCAAAAAGGACGTATCTAATTTCTGTGCCGCCCCAATAAGGTTTAACATTTAGAACTTTTTGATACCCAACTCCTGCATGAAGAGTGTTAAAACGGTTCACTTTACCATAAACGTAATTCTTTGCATTGGTATAAAAAGGATTTTTAGCCCGTATCTCTTTAGGGTTCTTTTTAATTGAAAATTCAAATTCAAGCATGTTTTTTCTGAAAATCGTTTTTTCTTTTCCATATCGATAACTCAATCCATATCCGTTTGAGTTTAAATTTAATCCCCATGCTTGTTCTTTGCGAAGAATTTCTTTGGAATATTCATCACCTACAGACTGAGCCATCGTCGTTATGAAAGCAAAGATTTGCAAAAAGACAAAAAAGAAGAGACTCTTTTTATTCATTTTGTGGGTGATTTTAGTTCTCAAAGATAACAAAAAAGTGCTGTAATAGTTTACGCAGCACTTTTTTCAAGTAATGTATTCCATAATTCCATTTTTATATATCAATTTTCCAAAATCGAAATTTCAAAAAAAGTCTTTTTATCTGTATTATTTTGATAAATTGTCTATGCTGGAAGTTGATTATTAGGAATTTGCAGTGTTTTGATCAATGTTTTCAATGGGTGAATTGTAGCCATAAGCAGGACATCTTTCTCTGGGTTTGCAAGAAGTAAATGCTGCTGCAACAAACAAGACAAATACTCCAAGGATTAAGATTTTTTTCATAGTGAATCTTTTTATTTTTATTTTTATTTGCAAAAACAAAATTAAGCAATAATTCTTGTATTTTTACATTTTTACTGTTTTTATTCAAGTTTAATATCAACATAGGAGTGTTAATAATGAGTTCTGAACGAATAATGTCGCAAATTGATGCCCAATGGCTCATCCATTTTAAAGAGGAAATAGGAAAAGAATATTTTCAAAAACTCATGGATTATGTGGAGGAAGAGCGAGAGAATTACATCATATTTCCTCCCGAAAATTTAATGTTTAATGCCTTTCATCTTACGCCTTGGGATTCAGTTAAAGTTGTAATTATTGGACAAGATCCTTATCATGGTGATGGACAAGCGCATGGCTTGAGTTTTTCGGTTCCAAAAGGCATACGCAAGCCACCATCATTACAAAATATTTTTAAAGAATTACAAGATGATGTTGGAATAGAAATTCCGCCTCATGGCAATTTGGAATCTTGGGCAAAACAAGGTGTATTGTTGCTAAATGCTTGTCTTACAGTTCGCAAACAAATACCCACCTCGCATCAAAACAAAGGTTGGGAAATATTTACGGATGTTCTAATTCGTAAAATTTCAGAAGAAAAAAAGAATGTCGTTTTTATGTTGTGGGGACGATTTGCGCAGCAAAAAGCCAGTTTGATAAATAAGAATAACCATTTGATATTGAATGCTGTACATCCTTCGCCAATGTCTGTCTATCGGGGCTTTTTTGGATGCAAACATTTTTCGCAAGCAAATCGATACTTAAGTTCTCATTCAATAAACCCCATTGATTGGAATACTGTAAATGATTAATATGCGTTATTATACAAAATGTAATTTGATGCAATTAAAAATCGCACTCTTTTTTTTATTTCTTTGTTTTTTCTCTATTGTGTCTGCACAAAAAACTGTTGTTTTTGACTATGGCACTCTATTGATGGGAGACATGGAGCATAAAACTTTTGCCGATTCTATCGAAATTAGTGCATTTGTCGATTCCAAAATGGAAGGATTTAAAAAAATGGGATTCGAAGCTGTTAGGCTGACGCAATTAGAAAGTAATTCCGATACTTTAAATTACGTATTTTCTCCTGGGCAACAGTATTTCTTCAAAGTGAATAATTTGATTGAACAGGATTCTGTTGTAGTGCTTATTCCCCCAAAAATGTATTCGGCCCTGTTTGTAGATGCTCGATATGATGATTTTTCAAATGCAATTGAAAGCATATTGAAATATTTAGAAAACAAGGGATTTCCTTTTGCATCCTTGACTGTCGACAGTTTGTTTTTTGTACAGAATCTTGTTTTGCTTAATATGACTTTTGATAAAGGTTCTCAATATCATTATGATAGCATTGTTGTTAAAGGTGATGTGCAAATTTCGGATGCTTTTTTAAGACGCTTTTTTAATTTCAAAAAGAGATCTCTTTATTCTGAAAAGCAGATAAAACAAAGTCAAAAATTGTCACGGCAATTGCCTTTTATGACCATGAATGAATCACCTCAAGTTTTGTTTGTAGAAGACAAAGCCTATGTTTTTCTATTTTTGAAAAAAAGAAAAAATCACTCTTTTGATGGCATTGTGGGCTTTGTTCCTCCTCCCGATGGACAAAGCGGAATTCAACTAACCGGCGACATTCGTTTGAAACTAAACAATCTATTTGCTCAAGGAGAATTGCTGAATTTTGATTGGAGGGCGTATGATGTTGGTTCACAGGATTTAAATATTCTTTTAGATTATCCATTTCTCTTTTCTACTCCTTTTGGCACCCATTTGAATTTTATATTAAACAAAAAAGACAGCAGTTTTATTAATACATATTATAATATTGGTATTAATTATTATTTTTCTGGTTTTGATTATTTAAAAGGATTTTACGAATCTAAGGTTTCAAATACCTACGCAGGAGTGGAGCAGAGCCAAACAGCGTTTCGTTCATCGAAAGTATCGAGTTATGGGCTCGAGTATTCTCAAAACAGACTGAATGATGTTATTTTGCCTACTTCGGGTTATCTGTTTAAAAGTTCTTTGGCGGCAGGAATGCTTGTTCGCGATAAAAATCCAATTTTTGTGACTCAACAAAATGAAAAAGTGAATCAATACGTAGTTCAACTAAATTCTCCTTTTTATGTGCCTCTTTATAAACGATTGATTTTTCATGGTGGCATCCGTGGTGTTTGGATGATTGCAGATGGATTGTATGAAAATGAAATGTTGCGATTTGGTGGATTCAATTCTTTGAAAGGTTTTGACGAAGATGGAATTTCTGCATCAACTTATTTTATGGCGACTACTGAACTGAGATACATGATTGAATCATATTCTTACTTTTCTGTTTTCTGGAACGGAGCTTTTTATGAAAAGAAGGGAATGAATTCTTATGTTAAAGATACTCCATGGGGACTAGGATTAGGTTTTTCTTTTAATACGCCTGCCGGAATTTTTTCCATAAACTATGCCATGGGAAAACAGTTTAACAATCCTTTTGATTTAAAAGGAGCCAAAGTTCATTTTGGAATAAGTGGAAAGTTTTAAAACAACAAACCAGCTCTGATGCCAGCAAAATGATACAATACTCGTTTTGCTTTATTGGTTGTTAATTGGGGCATTTCATTCTCGTGATTGGAGTATTTAACATCTGTTTCCTGAATTTTATATGAAAGTGCGATAAATACCCCTTTTGATTCTTTAAACATAGCCTTTAATCCTAATCCGCCTTCCAAAAACAAGCCTTCGGTAGCACCGTGAACAACCAAGTAAGTAGGGTCGGGGCGAGGAGATTCGTACCATTTATTAGAATACCCCAAATTTAGCATGATGTGCGGAGAATATCTGCCCCTTAGAATGTTAAAACGGAAATCAGCATACAGCGGAATGAAAGAAGTTTTTCTCCACTTTTCAAATCCTATTCCCAATCCAATATTGAAATATGGACTTAATTGATAACCAACAACTTGATGTGCTGAAAAAACAGAAATATTGTTTTGTAATTTAAGGCTGGGGGTCTCTACAGACATGATTCCATTATGAAAGGATAATGAGCTGATATATTGAATGCCTCTTTCTCTGAAAAACTCTCGTCCTTGTGCATTTATTTTGCAAATTGACAAAATAAAAAGTAAACCTATAATAGTGATTTGTTTTTTCATTGAATTATTTTTTTTGCAAAATTACATTTTTTTTGATAGATTCTAAATTAAAGTATGGCTAATCGTATAATTGATTAAAATACCCAACTAATTCCCAAACTTGGCATCACGGGTAATTGATTTACTCTTTCTCGTGTAGTACGGTTAAAATAGAAAATATTGCTACGGTTATAAATATTTGTAACACTCAAATTAAATTCGAGATTGTTGTTTTCGTTAAACATAACTTTATACTTTAAGTTTGCATCTAAGCGGTGATAATCGGGAAGTCGTCCACTGTTTGTTTCATCATACATAAATGCGATATCTTCATTTGAACTTAGGAAATCGTCAGATATATTGTTGCCAAATGATTGGTTGGGGTAAATTCCCATATTTTTCGCAAATGCAAAACCGCTACCGTAGTTCCAGCGAACATCTAATTGCCACTGCTCATAATCTCCCCAATTTATAGAAAACACCATGTTTACGTTGTGTCTGCGGTCGAAGTGAGTAACGTATTCAATAATTCCATCGTCTCTATTTACCCAACCTAAAGAATATACAGTCCATAAATAATATCTGCCTTTTTGAAATTTCATATTGAAATCTACTCCTTTTGCTGATCCTTTTTCAATCACGAAATCTTTTCTCAGATAATCAGGTTTGTATTCTTCTATATTAGTAATATCATTGTAAGGCGAAACATCTTCAAAAACTTTTCGTTTATTTAGATTTGTTAGTTGAGTGAAGTCTTTATAATATCCTTCTAAATTTACGGTAATGTAATTGTTCAAATCATATTCTACTCCTATAATATAGTGAATTGCTTTTTGAAGTTTATGGCTCACCTCTCTGTTGTCGAATGTTTTATTGGGCAAATTTTCGGGTCCCGAAAGGAATCCATAGAATAGGTTAACTACATCGCGGTCTGAAACTGCACTTAATAAGTTTTGCGAATACAATCCACTGGCAAATTTTACTCGAATGTCTTTGTTTATATTGTATTTCATAGCCAAGCGGGGTTCGGGTGAAAAATTGCCGAGTGAGGCATAATAGTGCAAGCGCAGTCCGGGTTCAAATAGAAACTTTTCATTAAAAATCCTTTTATATTTGAAGTAAGCTGCTAATTCCGTGGTGTTGTCTTTTTGTACAATTTTCAATCCCGATTTGTTGAAAAAATTAAAGTCGGTCATAAATCCCAGCATTTCCAAACCATATTTAAAATTGCTGTTACCCATAATATAGTTAAAGTTTAAACCCACATTAAATCCATTTATTTCACTCATTCGTGGCACCGAAATTTTGTCGTCCATCATGATTTTGTAGGAAGAATAGGCAATAATACCATCCATAATTACAGGTGATTTTTCAGGAATAACGATAAAATTTAAGCCAGCTCCAGTTGATACCCAGTCGAATTCTGCAATGTTTTTATAATTTACATTGTCGTTAAAGTTAAATCCAAAAACATTAAGTTTGCTTCCATTTGCTGAATTCAGAGAGACTTTAGCATAAAAATCTTGAAAATTAAATGGCAAACCAGCACTGTCAATATAGTTGTAGAAATATTTTGAGCTTTCGGCCAAGTATGAGTTTTTAGCAGAAAACACATACGAAAGGCTATTTCCGGTTTCGGGTTTAAGTTTTATAATGGGTCCTTCGAGCAAAAATTTAGCGCCAAAAGTACTGGCTTCAATTTTTCCAGCCGTGCGACGGCGATTTCCATCGCGGGTTTTAATATCCATAATGGAAGAGATCCGACCGCCATATTCCGAATTGTATCCACCGGTATAAATATCCGCCGAACGCATAATATCGGTATCAAATACGGAAAATAAACCAATGGAATGGAATGGATTGTAAACAATCATCCCGTCCAGTAAAACTTTGTTTTGAATAGGGGATCCGCCTCGAATGTATAATTGTCCGCCTTGGTCACCTGTAAAAATAACTCCGGGCAAAACTTGTAAGTATTGTGCTAAATCAGCTGTGCCTCCAATGGTGGGCATCTGTTTCATCTGTTTTGGAGTAACGTAAGTAACCGATGTCCGGGTTTCGGTTTGTGCAATCTCTTTTTCAGCATTAATGCTCACCGCTTCAAGGGTGTATGATGCTTTTTTTAAGAACAGTTTTTTGGTTACAATTTCGTTTTTAGCTAAACTGATAGGTTCTGAAAGCGAATCGTAGCCCATGGCTTTGATGACCAAGTCGTAGTCGCCCGCCGGAATGCGGTTGATGATGAAATAACCATTGCCATCTGTGGTAGAACCGTGTTGGGTACCCCGAAGGAAGACATTTGTAAATAGGACTGGATCGCCAGATTCTAATTCATGAACAAAACCTCGAATGGTTGCAAACTGTGAAAATCCTTGCAAAGAGAAAAATATAAGTAGTGTTAATAGTGAAATTATGCGTCGCATTTCTTTATTCATGTTAGGTTATTCTGTCCAATTTTATTAATTCCCCGTAAAAGTATAAAAAATGATAAGACTATACCGTTTTATATGAAAAAAAAACCAAAATAATTTGGGCTTTTCTAAAGATTTTTTTCTGATTATTATTTTTTCAACTTCCAACTTGTTCCAAAAACTTGATTTATAGTCGTTGTATTTATCTTTTCTGCCAGGAACAAAACTTCCTGAGCTGGTTGCTTCTTTTTTGCCTGAAGGAATGTATGGTCTATTGGTATTGCTATCTATTAAATACCATTCGTTAAAAATCCCATTATGATCGTTCCAAAGATGAACTTTTGTGTCCTTATCGTTTTTGCTGCCATTGCTTTGATAGGCTGCAATATTGCTTCCATTTGCTTTTTTTCGCCAGCAACGTCAATTCTGCTGTTTTCTGTATTGCCAACGATTATTTCATAAATTCCTTTTTCTTTAGATTCGACAAGGGTATGCATCCTATCGTGTCCGCCATCTATGTTCCAAACTTGAATGTTTAGTCCATTTGTGATGGTCGCTAGACTAGCTATTTAATAATAGTCTTTTATCCTAAAGAAAACAGTTTTTATGTAAACTTTCGTGATTTTTTACTTTTCTTGTAGTTTAAGCCACGTGGTTTTTCTTTTCTTAAACGTAAGTAATAATATATGTAAAGCAAGTAAAAAGCGATTTATCTTTAAAAGAACTAGAGTGCGGATTTTTTTCATTTTCCAATCTGAAATTGCTAATTTCAAATATTATGCCATAAAAAACATATGAATGTTTATAGAGTAGTTGTGTAATTTATTGATTGTTGTTCAGATAATTATCTGTATATTTATTTATAATCTAATAAGGAAATAGACTATAAAACAAATGGTAAAAAGGGATTATTTGATGGGTAAATTAATATTGAGCGTTTGTCTAAAATTGGAAACGCTTTAGGAAAAAAACAACTAATATGTTCGATTTTAGTTGTTTAGGACTGCTATTAAATCTAAAATGCTAATTTGGAAAATGAAATTAACTGATAACAATGTAATTTTTATTATTTGGTGTAAAATTTAATAAAAAACAATCATAAATTTGCTTCCACTGTGCGATAAGGGTGACCTTTTGAAGTTAAATTAGACTTTGAAAAGGTGATTTTAAATGAGTTTTCTTAATCAAACTTCCAATCAGAAATCATTTTTTCATCAAAATCACAGTTTACCCATTCGTAGTCCAATTTTGCTCCAATATGTCTGTATACGTCAATGGCATCGGTGTTCCAATCCAAAACTTGCCAGCGCAATCGTTTGCATTTTTCCTCTTTTGCTAATTTGAAAATTTCATTAAACAGTTGTTTCCCGATTTTTTGCCCACGATATTCGGGTTCAATATATAAATCGTCTAAATACAGCGATTTTCCGATCCAAGTGTAATAAGCGAAAAAACAAATGGCAAATCCAACAACTCTTTGATTTTCATTTTCTGCTACAAAAAGTCTGAAGTGTTCCGATTCAGCATTCATTTGTTCTACAGTGTTTGTGACTTGCTCTGGAGCTTTTTCAAACAAAGCTAAATCCTTAATCTGTTGCAAAACGGCGGGGTAGTCTTTTGATTCTCCTTTTCGTATTCGTATCATTTTTTTTCGGGCAAAGATACAATTTTAATAAAATAATATGAAGATAATTTTTAATCGAAATTATTTTTGATTGTGCAAAACGAGAGCTAGTGTGACTGATAAATCTCATTATTTTTTTGGAAAAATGAAATCTGATGCCTTAACTTAAAATAGCGGTCAAAAGAAAAATCTTTGTTTGTCAAATCTGATGACATTATATCTTTATGTGTGAAAAAAATAAACTAAATTTGCAGATCATTATATTATAAATTGAGGAGAGAAGATGGCAAATGTGAATTTTATCGATTATGTGAAAATATTTTTTCGTTCGGGTAAAGGCGGCGGTGGATCGGCTCATTTGGCACGATTTGCAGGAGAACCCAAAGCAGGACCAGATGGCGGTGATGGGGGACGTGGTGGACATATTATTCTTAGGGGAAATTCACAATTGTGGACACTTTTGCATCTAAAATATACCAAACACGTTTATGCTGGCGACGGAGGCTATGGTTTTAAAAACAAAAGTTTTGGAGCCGACGGAAAAGATATGATTGTAGAAGTGCCTGTGGGTGTGGTGATTAAAAACGCTGAAACAGGCGAAGTAGAAGCCGAAATTATGGAAGATGGTCAAGAAGTCGTTTTACTAAAAGGAGGACGAGGTGGCCTAGGAAATGTGCATTTTAAAAGCTCTGTGCGTCAAACCCCACGTTTTGCACAACCTGGCGAACCTGGAATTGAAGGATGGAAAATTATTGAACTCAAACTTCTGGCCGATGTAGGATTGGTTGGTTTTCCAAATGCTGGAAAATCTACACTTATCTCTGTTTTGTCAAATGCTAAACCCAAAATTGCCGATTATCCATTTACCACCATTGTACCCAACTTGGGAATGGTTTCGTATCGTGATTTTCGAAGTTTTGTTATCGCCGATATTCCTGGAATTATCGAAGGCGCAAGTCAGGGTAAAGGTTTGGGGTTAAGGTTTTTACGTCATATTGAACGGAATTCTTTGCTTTTGTTTATGATTGCGGCAGATTCGCCTTCCATTAAAAAAGAATATAAAATTTTATTGAAAGAACTTAAAGCATACAATCCCGAATTATTAGAAAAAAAGCGGATTTTAGCCATTACCAAAATGGATATCGTTCCCGATAATGAAGTAAAAGCTCTGAAAAGGAAAGTTCCTGATGATTGTCCGGTGATGTTTATTTCGTCTTTGTCGCAAATGGGATTGGTTGAGTTGAAAGATGAAATTTGGCAAGCCTTAAACAAATAGGCAAAGCATGATAGAAGTGCTTAAAAATATTGATACATGGCTTTTATTGCTGATAAATTCAAGCAATAATTCATTTTTTGATGGACTCATGTGGTGGATTTCTGATAAATTTATTTGGATTCCTTTATACCTTTTTTTGCTTTTTAAACTATATCAAAAATATCGATCAGATATTTGGAAAATATTTATAGTCATAACTTTAACCATTGGATTAAGCGATGGAATTAGCTCTGGAATTATAAAAAAACAAGTCAAACGCTATCGCCCGAGCCATCACTTGGAAATAAAAGATTCTTTGCATTTGCATAAGTATCAGAATGGAACGTATTATGCCGGAGGAAAATATGGATTTGTATCTTCCCATGCTGCGAACAGTGCCGCCATTGCTTTTTTGATTTTACTATTTTTAGGACGGTTTTCTAAACACTATTATTGGATGATCATTTGGTCTTTAACTGTTTCCTACAGCCGAATGTACCTGGGCGTTCACTATCCTTCGGATATCATTGGAGGAATTCTCGTGGGAGTCTTATCTGCTTACATATCATATTCATTGGGCGTTAAATTTTTGAAAATTTCGCTTAAAAGGGAAAATAAACCTAAGGGGAGTTCTATAATTTAATCCATTGTTATTCAAATAATTATGCGTATATTTGTCTATAATTTAACAGGAAAATATAATGGCATTACAAGACTATAAAACAAATGGCAAAAAGGGATTATTTGATGAGCAATTTACTATTGAGCGTTTGTCTATGATTGGAAATCCTTTAGAAAAAATAAGTAATGTAATTGATTTTGAGATGTTTAGAAATACATTAG
>JAQUGA010000267.1 GCA_028684405.1 Bacteroidales bacterium
TTATTTGATGTACAGAATAATCTGCTGAATTGCATTCGAGCAAGACAGATTCAATAATTTTCCTATGAATTGTTTTTGGCGTTACTTCATAGTTATTGTCTGCATATAAAACAGCAGCTAATCTAAACAATTGATTTTTGTATTCTTCTGACATATTTTTACCCTTTTTTATACTCAACACTCGGTTCGGCTGCCATGCTCAACCTTTCTTCCGCTTCTTTTACAGTTATCTGACCATTCATTAACATGGGCAACAACCAATCACGGAGTTCGGAAAGTTGTTGGTTTTGTCTTTGATTATTTAAAATTGTCTTGTAAAATGGAGCAAATTTCAAATTGTATTTATTTACTATCGTTCTAACAGGAATTATAAGAGATATTCTATTTATCTGTTCATTGCTAATGTTTGGTTGTGCCGCACCGCTGGCAAGTGAAAATATCATTGCTCTAAAATAAGGTTGGTTTAATGAATTGATTAAATAAGGTAATTTTTCAGTCGGTTCGTTTCCTAAATTAAAATACCCAACACGTTGATTCACATATATTGGATAATCTGTAATTGGAACAATCCCATATTTACCAACAGTAGCACCAGTCATAGCAATTAAAATATCGCCAGGTTTTGCCTTGAACTTATCATCAATCTTTTTATCTGTTAAATCTACTTTTGCAAGATTTGAAATATCAATTGTATAATCCTCTTGAATATCTTTTATTTTAACTACAGATACACCTTCATTTGTCCACCAACTTGATTTAAAAGCAAAACCGCCTGATGAAGGGCAATAATTACCGATATTGCCAACTTCCCACCCCTCAGGAATTTCTCGTTTCAATTCAGCATTGTACACCATTTTACCGCCCGATGATTTGTAGGGTTTTCCTTGCTCGTTTGGAAAATCAAACTGTACAAACCAATAGTCGTATAGCGTTTTTGCCATGGCTTCCAACTCTCGGTTAATGCAGTTGTTGAGTTCTATTTTGGCGTCGAGGTCGGATAGGACTTTGGCAATGGATTTTTGGTCATTAAAATCGATTTGTGGTACCTTAATGTTTTCAAAAGCAGATTCAATTAGTAGATTTTTAATGCCAGTTGTTTTACTTTCAAAGTTGAAAAAAATATTTGAATTGTAAATATTCCTGACAAGGTAGTAAAAAAACTTAGGTGAATGCTCCTTCTTAATTTCATAGGCACGACAAAAGTTGGAACAAATAATATTTATAGATTTCCCTCTTACATAACACACTCTACCTGTTGATTGGGTTGGGCTGCCTCCTGAGACCTCAATAATAATATTACCTTCTTCTAAAAATTTAGTTTTGGCTTTTGCTTCAATATACCTGATAGGTAAATCATTGTAGTTTCCTTCATTTACTGCATTTATGTCAGCACCTCTTATGCAATAAACTTCATGGTTATATATTTCATCTGCTAAATTCTTACCCCAATCTCCAGAAATTTGTCTATGGATAAAGTCTTTCAAACTTATTAAATTACTCATACCTCAATCCCTTTAAATTATTCTGAATTTCGGTTTCTAATGTTCTATTTTCTGCAAAAAGTTTGTTCAGGTTTTCTTCAAATCCTTTCATTTTGGCATCAAACTCTTCGGCAGTAATGTCCACATAGTCTATTTTTACTTCAAAATATTGCCCTGCACTCAGCGAGTAGTTTTTCTGTTTTATTTCATCGTAGCTAACTACTACCGAAAAATCGTCAAGGGCTTTCTTTTGGTTAAATGTGTCGATAATTTGTTGTTCTTCTTCGGATGTTAACACCGTTTTTTGGTTTTTGCCGTCTTTTACGGTTTCGCCCAAGTTGGAAGCATCAATCAGCACCACATTACCTTTGTTGTTTTTATCCATAAACACAATGGAAACATTGGTGCCTGTAGTGGCAAAAATATTGCTTGGCATACTTACCACACCAGCCAACATGTTGCTTTCCACTAATTTTTCTCGGATTTTTTTATCAATTCCACTTTGTGCGGTTATAAAACCTGTGGGAACCACTACGGCTGCTTTCCCTTTTTTGCTCAACGAAAAAATAATGTGTTGCAAAAACAGCGAGTAAATCGCCATTTTGTCTTTATCTTTTGGTGGTATGTTTGGTATTCCTGCAAAAAAGCGGTCTTTGTTTTCTTTGCAATCCAAATCGTTGCGGTAATCCGAAAAGTCGAGTTTAAACGGTGGATTAGAAACAATAAAATCGAATTTTTCCAGCTCACCGTTTTCGTTTTTGTGGTAAGGGTGCGAAATGGTGTTACCCTGAATAATGTTTTGAATGGAATGTACCAGATTATTTAAAATCAGATTCAAACGCAACAAACTCGATGATTTTTGGCTGATGTCCTGCGAATAAATGGTGCATTTGTCTTCGCCAATGGCGTGGGCAATATTCATCAACAGTGTTCCCGAACCTGCCGAAGGGTCGTAAACGGTTACATTTTGCACAGGCTCGTTTACCAAAATGGCAGCCATAATTTTTGCCACAGCGTGTGGTGTAAAATACTCGGCATACTTGCCACCGCTGTTGGTGTTATAATCCTTTATAAGATATTCAAAAATGGTGGCGTAAAAGTCAAATTTTTGGTTGAAAATATGCTCAAAACTTACCCCAACCAATTTGTTGATAATGGCTTTTGCAAATGCATCACGCTTACTGCCATCGCTAATGTATTCCGTTAGGCGGTCGAACAAAACCACTTTTGCCCCACCATCGGTTTTTACCGAGAAAATGTCGTTGTTGGTAATAGCAATGTCCATCAAAGTATCGTCAAACAATTTGGCAAAATCGCTTTCGTTTTGTCTGCCAAAAAGCTCCGAAATAAAATGTTGTGGTTTTAGTTTGGCGGTTTCGGCTCCCAATTGCAAGAGCAACATTTCGTAATCGTCTTCTGAATACGAACTTATTTCTTTTTCCCAGTTTTCGGCTTTCTTCAATTTGCTGTCGAGTTTCTTTACCTCAAACGCAAATTTGTCGTTCATAAATTTATACAGGAAAACCTGTGTAATTATTTTAAACTCGTTGCCATCGTTGCCCAAACCATAGTTTGCACTAATACTTTTAA
>JAQUGA010000054.1 GCA_028684405.1 Bacteroidales bacterium
ACATTCCTCAGAACAAATCAAATGTCTTTGTAAATTTTGTTTACAGCGGATATCAACTAAATTACACCTACAATTTTATTGGAAAACGATTCACTTCTGGAAATGAAAGCGATGAACGGCACTTTTTGTCATGGTATAATCTTCATAATATTGGATTTTCAAAAAAGTGGATTTTTAAGCATTGGTCACCTGATATTGAACTAAAAATCAACAACTTGTTAAACACGGATTACCAAGCAATATTATGGAGAGCCATGCCCAAAAGGAACTATTCACTTACTTTTAAAATAAACTTTTAATATTATAACTATGAAAAAAACAGCTCAACTTTTCTTTTTAATATTTATGATAATTCTTGTTTCGTGCCGAAAAGAAGAGCCGCCAGTAAAGGAATATCAAGAAGATAAAGGAGTTTTCATTTGCAACGAAGGCAATTTTATGAGCGGAAACTCTTCTCTCTCTTTTTTCAATACCAATACAAAAGAAGTGAGCAATCAAGTATTTTATAATGCCAATGGATTTCCTTTGGGAGATGTTTGTCAGTCGATGAAAATTTTTGGAAATTACGGATTTATCGTAATAAATAATTCGGGGAAAATAATGGTCATAAATACTTCTACATTCAAACATATTGCAAGCATAAGCAACTTGCCTTCACCGCGTTATGTAGAAATAATTTCCAGTACGAAAGCCTACGTTAGCGATTATTCAAGTCATTACATCACCATTATTGATCCAAGTCAATTTACGATTGGTGGCAATATTCCTATTGGAGCCACTACGGAAGCAATTTGTAAAAGTGATGATTTTGTATTTGTTAGTAGTTGGTCATTTGGAAATAAAATTTATAAAATTGACAGCAGAATTGATAAAATAGTCGATTCTGTAGAAGTTGTAATCCAGCCAAACAGTATTGTTTTTGATAAAAACAAAAAATTATGGGTTTTATCGGACGGAGGTTTTAATGGTTTGTCATACGGCTGGGAAAATGCAGCATTGAGCCGAATTAATCCAGAAGACATGAGTATTGAGGCCGTTTTCACATTTGAAAACAAAGAATTTTCGCCCACCCGATTGCAAATTTCAAAAGGAGGAGATACGCTTTATTATCTTAACGGTGGTTGGGGCTTAATGCATCCTTCATCGGGCGTTTGTCAAATGTCAATAAGCGATAATTCACTGCCGCAAACAGCTCTAATACAAGAAAATGGACGCATGTTTTTCGGATTGGGGATTCATCCAAGCAATGGAGATATTTATATTTCCGACGCTAAAGATTATGTAAAAAAATCGGTGGTTTATCGCTATACACCACAAGCAAATCTGCTTGATTCTTTTAGAGTGGACATCGGTGCTGGGTATTTTTGTTTTAAAGAGTAATATTTAGAGGAATTAAAAATCTTCTGTGCTTTAGTAAAAAAAGAGCTTTCAAAATTTTGAAAGCTCTTTTTTTATTAGAATACTCTATTCAACTATACTTCCCAAGTGTCGCCACTGTTAAGTAAATCATCAACACATAGAATTTTGCTTGTTTTTTTAGCATGTTCAATTTGTTCAACGATAAGATCGTCGTATGTTGGGAAAGCGGCAGCACGAATAACACCCAAAGCCATTGGATACATAGGTGGTTTTAATTTCGCCAACATGAGATGAATTGCTGGATCTTTAGAGTACATATCATGAACCAAAATATCGGCTTCAGTAATTCCATTTTCGCCAATGGTAACAGTTTCGAGTCCCAATTGAGTCAAGCGAATTCCTTTGTTTTTCTCTTTTCCGAAAATCATAGGTTCGCCATGTTTAAGAATTAATTGGTGATCTTCTTTAAGATCTCTTGAAGTTACTTGGCGATGCGTGTCATGATTAAAAATAACACAATTTTGAAGTATCTCAACAACGGAAGTTCCGTCGTGACGAGCTGCCTCAAATAGCACCTCTGTCATATGTTTTGGGTTGACATCGATGGTTCGAGCAAAGAATGTACCTTGTGCTCCTAAAACAAGTTCACCAGGATTAAAGGGATGTTCAATTGTTCCAAAGGGGGACGTTTTTGTAACAGAACCCAATGGTGAGGTAGGTGAATACTGACCTTTTGTTAGGCCATAAATTTGATTGTTAAACAACATAATATTCACATCAAGGTTTCTTCGAATGATGTGAATAAAGTGGTTTCCACCAATTGCCATCGAGTCACCATCTCCGGTAGCAATCCAAACACTCAAATGAGGGCTTGCAATTTTCACTCCGGTAGCAATCACATTAGCACGTCCATGAATTCCGTGGAAGCCATATGTGTTTACATAATATGGAAAACGGGAAGAGCAACCGATTCCCGAGATTATACAAAAATTTTCTTTTTTGTATCCAATTTCAGGGAAAACTTTAGCAACAGATGAAAGAATGGCATGGGCACCACAGCCTGCACACCATTTTACCATTTGGTCGCTTACGAAGTCCGCTTTAGTCAAAGGAACTTCGGATCTATCTACTGTAAAATTATTTTCAAAACTCATAGTGACCTCCTAAATCATTTTTGTGAATACTTCTTTTAATTCTTGAGTTGAGAATGGCAAGCCTTGCATTTTATTATACTGTTCATATTTAAAACCGGGCAATGTCATTCTTAGATAATTCGCAAATTGTCCGCGATTTAATTCACAAACGATTATTTTTTTATATTTTTTGAGAATTTCTTCCGTGTTTTTAGGTAGTGGCATTATATAACTAAAGTGTGCATGACCGATTTTTTTACCTTCAGCATGAAGATCGTTTACGGCAGAAAGAACGGCACCTTTAGTTCCCCCCCAGCTAATAACGAGCAAATCGCCTTCTTGTTCTCCACTTACTTCTTGCAGTGGTAAATAATCCGCTACTTTTTGGACTTTGTTTTCACGCATTGAAGTCATTAACTCATGGTTATGAGGATCTGTCGAAACAGCTCCTTTTCCATCTGTTTTTTCAAGACCACCAATGCGATGACGCAACCCTTCTGTTCCGGGAATCGCCCATCCTCTGGCAAATGTTTCAGGATCGCGTTTGTATGGCAAATATTCTGAATCGTTCGCTTTTACGATAGGAGGATTTATGGGAGGAAGATCCGCCACTTTGGGAATACGGAATATTTCGGAACCTTGTCCCATTTGTCCGTCAGTAAGAAGAATAACAGGAGTCATATGCTCCATAGAGTATTTTGCTGCTTCGTATGCTTTATAAAAGCAATCAGCTGGAGAAGAGGCTGCAAAAACAAGCAGTGGTGCTTCTCCATTACGACCAAACAAGGCCATGTTTAAATCTGATTGTTCTGATTTGGTAGGCATTCCTGTTGAAGGACCGGCCCTTTGAACGTTTACAATAACAAGTGGTAGTTCTGTAATAACGGCCAAACCAATGGCTTCGGTTTTTAGAGACAAACCAGGACCAGAAGTAGTTGTTACCGCCATAGCACCTGCAAAGGATGCTCCAATAGCAGAACATATACCGCCAATTTCATCTTCGGCCTGGAATACTTTATTACCAAGTGATTTATGATAGGTTAGCTCCATTAAGATTTCAGTAGCTGGAGTTATTGGATACGAACCCAAAAACAACTCGCGTCCCGAACGTTCAGCAGCTGCCATTAAACCCCACGCAGTAGCTATGTTGCCCGTAATGTTGCGATACTGTCCTTTTGGAATGTTGGCCGATGGAGTATGAATTTTTGACAAATTCATTTCTGCAGATTCTGCATACGCATATCCTGACATTAACGCTTTTTTATTGGCCTCAGAAACAAGGGGGTTTTTTTTGAATTTCTTTTCAATTAAGTAAATTACTTTTTCAATGTTGTAATCGACTATTGCGATAACCATTCCAAGAGCAAAGATGTTTTTTGAGCGTTCTGCCGTCTTTTGATCCATTCCTGCCTCAACTGCCGCAATGGCAGCCATAGAAGTCATAGGAGCTTTAATTAAACGGTAACTACTCATTACACTGGTGTCGTCCAATGGATTTGACGAATAACCTGCTTTGGTATACGCTTTTTCTTCAAAATTGTCAGCGTCCACAATGAGAGTAGCTCCTTTTTTTGCAGATTTAATATTAGCGGCTAAAGATGCCGGGTTCATACAAACCAGAATATCGCATTCATCACCGGAAGTTAAAATTTTACCTCCAACGTGAACTTGGAATCCCGATACACCTGCAATAGTGTTGTGAGGCGGACGAATTTCTGCTGGATAGTAAGGAAATGTAGATAAATCATTGCCTTCAACCGCAGCCGTGTCAGCGAATATAGTGCCGGCCAATTGCATGCCATCACCTGAATCGCCTGCAAATTTAACCACTATACTCTCTTTTTTTAGAATCTCGTGATTGCTGTTCATATTTATTATTTTTTTATGTTTCTTAATCTCGAAGTTTTGACAAAGATACAGCTTTTTATCAGTATACAAGGGGGTGCTTAACACGGTGTTAACAATTTTAAAATGCTTGATTTTCAGTCGTTTTCATAAATCACGGAAAGTTTTTATCCGAATTTTCATGAATGCTTCAAAAAGGGCTTCTAATTTTCGATAATTAGCCAACAAATATTAAAAAACCAGCTTGCTTTTGAACTCTATTTGAATAAACTTGAGGTCGTTCAGACTTAAACAAATCACCGATTGAACGTCAATAAAAGAGCAAGCCATTGCGAGGATAAAATTACTCGAAATTGGAAAACAGACTCTATAAATTGGCGACATCTAGGCCAAGGAGTGATTTTTGAGAAAAAATAAATAGAAGACTAAAGTGAAAATAGTTCAAAGAAATCTATTGTTGAACAGATTATAATTATACAAAACTAAGATTGTATTATTACCTTTATAGGAAAACCACATTCTCTTTTGGAATCTGATTTTTTCCTTTCAGTTTTAAATAAAGTTGTGCAATGGCCAAAACGTCTTTTTTACAATAGGTTACAATGGCTTCTAAATCTTTTTTATTCCAATAATAATCCCCTACCATACTTCCATCGATAGCATCCTTTGGTGAATCAATGCCAAAAATAGCGGTGAGTAAATCAAGCGAAGTGTAGTTTTTGTAATCTCCAAAACGCCACATATCCATCGTGTCCAAAAAGGATGTTTCCCAAGGTTTTTTTCCACTACTATCAAGAATCGAAGGAATTGAAATACCGTTGATAAGCATTCGGCGACACAAATAGGGAAAATCAAACTCTTTGCCATTATGTGCACACAATTGTGATCCTGGACGTTTTTGGAATGTTTCCAACATAAGAGCAAACTCTGTTAATAGCAGCTTCTCGTCATGTCCAGAAAAAGCTTTTATTCGAAAATTATCTTCGTGAAAATACCCGGTACATATGCAAACTACTTTGCCAAACTCCGCATAAATCCCAGCTTTTTGATACGTTTTTTGAACATCTTCATCCTCTGTTTCACGAATACGCAATGCTTTTTTCTCCCATAATTTTGAAAGACGTTCATCCAGTTGTTCAAAATCAGGATATTGAGGCACCGTTTCAATATCTAAAAATAAAATGTTTTTAAAGTTTTGATAGCTCATAATTTGTACTTTTGAAAAATCAAAGATAATGCAACATTATGAAAAAAGCCATCCATTTTCTATTTATTATTTTATTTTTATTGGTCTTTTTTAATTCGTGCGTTGACGAATATGATAAGGCTCCCGAAATAATATTTGAAACACCCGACAGAAACCAAGTTTTTCAATACGGTGATACTATTTTTATTCGTGCCAAAATCACCGATGAAGTTCCCATAAAATCAGTTAGTGTTGAACTGCTTAACGAAAATAGAACTCCAAGAACGGCTCAGTATAAAACCGATTACAATGCAACAGAAATCAATTATTATGAAGAAATAATACTGAATATCAGCAAATTAACTACCGGAAAATACTTTCTACGCCTGATTGCTCGAAATGAAAACAACAGCAAATCTGTTTTTTTACCCATTAGCATCAATGGTATGCAATGGAAACTGACTGGAATCTTTTTGATCACTAAAATATCCGAACAGCAAACTGGAATAACCTCTCTTAATGAAAATGGAGACAACTTAGATGTAGCAACACTACAGGGTGATTATTTGGCTTCGGGGATGAACATCGAATACCAAAGTTTAATTGTTTCTGGAAAAAACTCTGGAGATTTGTCAATTCTTAATACGGAGGATGGCTTATTGGCTTGGTCGATTCCAAATTCTATTTCTGGACTTCATCCATTTTTCAATTCATTGCACATTAGCGACAATCGGATTTTTTCGGGACAACGAAATTCTACCATCAAATGTTATGATTTTGCCGGAGGCATAGTAAACTCTTACGGACTGCCCGGAGAACGACTTGCTACTAATATTTTATACACTCAAAATCGTCTTTTTGCCGAAACAGAAAATGTGCTTGGTGGCACACGCCGACTCATCCAATATCATTCTGGATCTTCATCTCCGGTAACCGATCATACTATTGTCCAAGACATTATTTCATGGGATTATTACAACGACCGTTTGATTATTTTTGCCAATGTGAACAATGCTGGTAAAATTTACACTTACAATTTCGCAAACAATATTTTTACTTTGCTAAAAACAACCGAGACTCCCATCGCAATGGCAACATCCAAACAAGGAAGTGAGTTTTTTGTTGCATGCCAAGATGCCGTATACCTGTATGATGCTTCGGTTCAAAATAAATTGACAAAAGTGATAAATCAAGCGAACATTAAAAATATTTTTTACGACAGTTATGGCGAAAAACTATTTATTCATAACCCATACAATCTATATATAATCAACGCCGACACCTACCAAATAATGGAACAATTTGTTTCTCCAGATGAAATACTAAACATTCATGGCAGATACTCCGCAATTATTGAATAATGATCTTCTTTTGAGTGAAGACGGCTCTTCAACGCTTTACAATCATCGCTTTGGCGATAGCTATCACTCCGTTCATGGTGCTATTGACGAAGCAATGCTTGTGTACCTTAAAAATGGTTTTGAAAATTCGCTTCAAATATTTCATACTCATATCAATGTATTCGAGCTTGGTTTTGGTACTGGATTAAATGCCTTGCTCACCGTGCTTGAAGCACTAAAAAACAACATCCATCTTCGCTACGAAAGCATTGAGGCTTATCCCATCACAAATTTTGATGTGGAAAAACTAAATTATCCCGAACGCATTGATCATCCTTTGGCAAAAGAGATATTTGAAAAGCTACACAATTTGTCTTGGAATATTGAACAGGAACTCTTCCCAAATATCAAATTTCTCAAAAGGGAAATAAAACTAGAGCAAATGCCGGCTCTGAATCCAGAATTTCACGTGGTTTATTACGATGCTTTTGGCTCTTCCAAACAACCCGAAATGTGGACTGCCGAAATGATTGAAAAAATTGCCAAAGGCATTGTCGAAAATGGTATTTTTGTAACCTATTCAACCAATGGACAACTCAAAAGGACACTCAAAAATCTAAATTTCAAAATAGAGAAATTGCCTGGTCCAAAAGGAAAAAGAGAAGTTTTAAAAGCAACAAAACAATGATGGAAATAGAACAATTCAACATTCGAGTGTATGGGATTTTGATAAATCCCGAAAATGAAGTATTGTTGACCGACGAACATCGTTTAAACATGAACATGACGAAATTCCCTGGTGGCGGATTGAAATACGGTGAATCTACCATCGAATGCTTGAAACGCGAATGCCTCGAAGAAATGAATCAAGAGATTGATGTAATAGAGCATTTCTACACTACTGATTTTTTTATCAATTCGATGTTGTTAGATACTAAAAAACAGCTTATTAGCATCTATTATCTCATCCAGCCAAAAGAAAAACTTCGTTTAAAAATTGTTGCGAAGCCTTTCAATTTTACACAAAATGTGGATGGACCCCAGTGTTTTCGTTTTGTCAAAATAGACGATCTGAAAGAAGAAGATTTGAGTTTTCCGGTGGATAAAAAAGTAGTTTTATTGCTAAAAGAAAAATACGGTAGCAAATGAAAGTAATTTTCAAATATAAATTCGAAGTTCTGCTTTTTGTCGTCATGTCGGGCATTCTGTTTTTATATTATCATGCGATAATTATGACACCTAATCATTTTATCATGAGCGATAGTGGAGACGGTTTGAAAAATTATTACACGATTATAATGCAGCTTAAGTCGGACGAACTTATCAATTTTAGCTATTACAATTATCCTTTTGGTGAATATTTTTTCAATACCGATGGAATTCCGCTCTTGGTAACTTTGCTCAAACCAATTCAGAAAATCTTTCCCGAAACTTACAATTATGTGCCCGGAATACTTCACAGCCTTCTATTTCTGTCGATGGTTTTTTGCAGTTTGTTTATTTATAAAATACTAAAACTGCTAAATGTTCAAACCTTTTTCGCTCTTTTATCTGCCATATCTATTGCACTTTTGCAACCTCAACTGGCACGTATGGGCGGACATTATGCCCTTGCATTTAGCCATGTTATCCCCTTAAGTTTCTATCTTTCATTGAAATACATCGTCGGTAATAAAAAAAACCTTTACGCTTTCTGGATTTTTCTGCATGGTTTTTTATCTATGTTTATTCATCCGTATATTGGAATGATGGCATTCTCTTCTGTCGTTCCTATTTTGGTTTTTTGGTTAATAAGCAATAAAAACTATTTGCAAAAAACACATCTTTTTCAAATTTTAGGGGCTGCTTTTTCACCGGCTATTATATATAAACTCTTTACATTTATTACCGATACGGCGAGCGATAAAAATATTTTCCCGGCTGGATTTCATGATTTAAAAGCGGATTGGTATACCATTTTTATTCCTCAAACTCCAGAGTCTTTTAATCTCTTTAATCTAAGTTCCGAACTCTTTATTACCAAGTGGGAAGCTATGTCGTACGTTGGACTGCTAACCACGCTGTTTTTACTACCTGTTGTTGTTTTGTTTCTATATAAAACAAAAAAAACTCGCAAAAAAAATCCATCTTACATTTTTTTAGTGGGCTTGCTCATTTCGTCCACTCTGTTTTTAATCATCGCTTTTGGATTTCCGTTTTACGGAAGTTGGTCAAACTTTTATCAAAAAATACCGCTCTTTCGCGAATTTAGAGCCATCGGCAGATTGGCTTGGATTTTTTATTTTGGATCCACCATTTTCATAATAAGCAGTTTGTCATACCTAAAGGAGACTTATTTGCAGAACAAGAAAATTTCGCATCTCTTAGCTTTTTTAATGTTTATTATTCCTCTATCTTACGTTTATGAAGCACATGGCAAACATCAAGTACATTCAAAATTTATCACAAAATCGGAGAATTTATTTCTGGAAAAAAATTATTCTGATGAATTTGTAAGCAGTCTCGAAAAAATAAAATCTTCCAATTTTCAAGCAATTATTCCTATTCCTTTTTTTTATGTAGGAACAGAATTGTTGGATGTTTTTAGAGGTTTAAATACTCAAGACAACTCGCTTATTTCTTCAAAATTACTTGACTTGCCACTTTTGACAAACTTTTCTGGAAGATCGTCCTTTTCCATAGCTAGAAAAATTCTTCGTATCATCGAACCAGATGAAGTTTACAAGGAAATAAGTGAAGACTTCATTGATAAAAAAAGAGATTTTTTGATTGTTCGAAGTTACGATGAGCTTTCAAAAGCAGAAATGAGAATTATTGAAAAAGCTACTTTTATTGATAGCACTGAACAATTTGTTTTTTATAAAATCTCTCCTGAACAACTGTTTAAATTTAAACCCAAAACTTTCCCTCAAAATCCATCAAAATTTCAAAATAAAAACGATTGGTTTATCAAAGACAGCCTTTCAATAATTTATGAAAACAACTTTGAAAATGGCGATAAAACGGAAGCTCTTGTCGGAAAAGCATCCTATTCTGGTCCATGTAAGGAATATCATATTTTGCATGAATTTGACCCCAATATGCCTGTTTCCGATTCCATTATTTCTGTGAGCTTTTGGATTAAGAGTGGAGAAAATTATTTTGATTTTGCTTCCTTAAACTTAATTGCATTTATCAATCGTTTCGATACTGTTTCTCAAATTACATATTGGGATAATGCTGTTTATCCGCACAAAAGTGTTTTGTCGTTCAATGGTTGGACTTTAGTCAAACTCGATTTTATAAAAAAGTGTTCAAAATCCAACTATTCTTTGGTCGTAAAAGGAGGAGATGGAATCGAGAAAAAAATTTACATTGATCAACTACTAATTATCAAAGAAAGTGCTGAGGCATTCAGAAACTTCAATGATAATCTCTTTTTTATCAATAATTATGTACAATCCAAAACAAACAGACCCTTTATTTATGAATAAAATTTTAGCCTTTTTATTTGCTTTATTACTAACACTAACGCTTTCTGCTCAAGAAGATGAGTACATCAACAGCCCATTACGATTGGGGTTTAAGGCTGGGCTAAATAGCACTTCTATGATATTTTGCAACAAATCGCCCGATGCTGCTTTGTCCTCATCGCCAAAAATTGGATTTTATCTTGGAGGAAGTCTTTATATTCCTCTTTCAAAAAACTTTATTCCTTTTGTAGAACTTAATTGTAAAAACTTAAATTCAGAAATAGCATATAAAAAAACACATTCTTCAAATTCAGAAAGTGAATTTTTTGCCGGCGATATTTCATTAAACTATTTAAGTATTGGTATTTGTCCGAATGTTGCCTTTGATATTCATCACATAAAACTCAATATTTATGGAGGATTTCATCTCTCATTTCCGCTTTTTTCCCGCGAAAAGGGCATCTGGAAAAAAACATCAATGGATGAGCAAAGCGGCAACCAAATAAATGTAAGCACAGAGGTAAACAGTTCGAATAAAAATCTAACTGATGATATTGATAGTGGATTTTTAAGCGGATTTGGATTTGAATACAAACTGACTCCAAAAACAGCATTGCATTTCGACACGCGTTTGCAGTTTGGAACTGTTCTTATTGCAAATTTTTTTAAAAGCCGCTCTTTGGGGGTTTCTGCAGGAATTGTATATGATTTATAGATTTAATAAAAAGCAAAATAGCAACAGGATTTAGCTTTGAAAAAGGCTAGGGAAGTTTTCTTTTTTCGGAAACACAATATGCAACACTCGCAATTTTACCGCCCAAAGGTGGATTTAGCTTTGAAATTTTTAAATTGATTTCTTGAATTTGATCTGAAAATAAAAACAGTCTGTCAACAATTCTTCGGGCCACGTTTTCGATTAATTTTGATGATTTTGCCATCTCGTTTTTAATCACACAATAGGCAGCCTGATAATTGACCGTATCTTGTAAATCATCAGATTTTTCGGCAATTGAGAAATCACCAATCAATTCAACATCAACCAAAAAATGGGTTCCTATTTGTTGCTCTTCTTTAAAACAACCATGATACGAAAAGAAATCGAGCCCTTCGAGTAAAATTTTGCTCATAAATAAACAGAATTAAACAGTATGCAAAATTGATTTTCTTAAAACAATATTAAAAACAAATAAAGTTTTAATAGTACGGGATGCATAAAACTGCATCAAAGTACCTTCCCAGGCATTTATAATAAATTCCGATAATTTATCTGCGTCAACTCTAGGATCGATACTGCCATTTTTCTTGGCTTCAATAATACACAAATAATGACTTCTTTTAACCATATTAAAAACATCAAATGCCGCCTGACGAACATCCGAATCGCTAGTCATGTGAATAATTCGATTGGCAATGGTTCCAAAAGGGAATGTGTTTTTGTTGACATAATAATCCACAAAATAAGAATAAAGGTTTTCAATTCTTTTTAATGGTTCAACTTTTATATCAGAAAGAATAGGTTCGATTAATTCAAGAATATTTTTAGTATAAAAAGCAATTAAGTGCATTAAAAATTCATCAAAATCTCTAAAAAGTGTCAGAAATTCTTCCTCGTCGATGTCCATTGCTTCACAAACATTTTGAGTATTAATCAACAAGTGGTCGTTTTTCGAAAAGGTTTCCAAGGCCACTAAAGTAAGTTCATTTTTTTTATTGAGTTGTTCATCAATATTAAGACTATTCATTATTTATATTTTTGTTTTTAGACTTCAAAACTACTAATTTTATAAGGATTTTCACAATTATTCGTCTCTCTTTTGCATAAAAATAATCGTTAACCTCTTAAGAGCCTGAATAACTGCATGATTGTAGCTTAACCATTTAGTGTTTTATGAAATATTTTGACAACTTTTCTTTTTTGTTATTTTGAATTTCCACAAAATAGATGCCTTTTGAGAGCGAAGCTGTTGATATTTGGGTTGAATAGGAATCATTGTCGGTCTCAATATTCAGAATTAATTTTCCCGAAACATCAAAAACACGAATTTTTTGAATAAAACCCTCAACACAAACTACGTTTAAATATTCGTTTGTTGGATTTGGAAAAATCAAAAAATCAGGAACATTATCAAGGATTTGCATTTTTTCTCGTTTAACGGGCGAAATAAGTCGGAAAAACGGATTATAAATCACGCTATCTGGCGAAAAACTTAAGTCGAAATGATAATTGTTGATTCCATCTTTTAACGGTACCGAAATCAATGTATCCATGTTGAAATTTTTGAAAAGCATTTCCACCTCACCATCAAAAGGAATGTTATTTGCACTCGAATTGGAGCATTCAAGACTAAAAAATACGGTGTTGTTTTTATACGCTTTTGCGGTTATATCGACATTCGGATGTCCTTCACCCCAAAACCAATATTCAAAAAAGTAAGAAAAATCTACATTTGTAACATTCTGTAAACAGCAATAAAATCAGCCGGAGATGGAAATCCAAAAACATGATTTGGATGGTTTA
>JAQUGA010000055.1 GCA_028684405.1 Bacteroidales bacterium
TTACAGGCCAAGAAACACAACAAATGATAATTCCTTGAAAAAGAGATTTTGAAACATTTTTATACTCCTTGGCACCAAAATATTGAGCTACCAAAGCTGTGGTATATCCTGTTAGTCCGACAAAGAAAAACATTAGCATTTGAGCAGCAACACCGCCTCCCATCGCTGCATTCATCTGTTCGTAGCCCAAACGCGACAAAAATAGGCGATCGGTAAATGTCATAACGCCATCGCAAGCAGTGGAAATAATCATCGGCAATGCAACAATCAACAACTCTTTCATCCCACCTTGTTTGTGGTAACCGCTAAAATAATTTTTAAAAAAAGCCATGAATGCCGCCTATCTATCCCTCTAGTTTTTGAAAATCCCGCAACAAAAGTAGTTTGTTCTTTGTATAAAAATCCAATCTTTGTATATCACACTCCCTAAAATTTACTCAACAATAAGCAAATAATAATTTTTTTTGCCCGTTTGAATAATAATGTATTTATTGTTGATTAGATGTTCTTTAGTAATAATCGTCTGCTCATTCACCTTCGTTTTATTGATGGAAACGGCATTGCTTTTCAGCATCCGTCGGGCTTCACTTTTAGAAGGAAGAGCCGTTGTTTTTTCGGCCAACAAATCAATAACCGAAATTCCTTCCGATAATTCAGCGAATGATATTGTACTTTGGGGAACTCCGTCAAAAACAGAAAGCAGCATTTTGTCGGAAAGAGAAGAGATGGCTTCTGCAGTGCCTTTGCCAAATAAAATATCGGATGCCTCCAAAACCATTTCATAATCTTTTTCAGAATGAACGGTAATGGTTATTTCTTTTGCCAATTCTTTTTGAAGCAAACGAAGATGAGGTGCTTCGGCATGCTGTTTTTCAAGATTTTCGATGGTCTCTTTATTCAAAAGTGTAAAAATTCGGATGTATTTTGCAGCATCCTCATCGCTACAGTTTAACCAAAACTGATAGAAAGCATAAGCCGACGTTCGTTCTGGATCCAACCAAATATTTCCCTGTTCGGTTTTGCCGAATTTTCCTCCGTCTGCTTTGGTAATCAAAGGGCAAGTAATAGCAAATGCCGAATTTCCAGTTTTGCGACGGATTAACTCTGTTCCGGTGGTAATATTTCCCCACTGATCGGAACCGCCCATTTGGATTTTACAGGCTTTATTTTGATACAAATACAAAAAATCGTATCCTTGAACCAATTTATATGTAAATTCGGTAAACGACATTCCATCGCGACTTTCGCCAGTTAATCTTTTCTTTACAGAATCTTTAGACATCATATAATTAACTGTCAAATGCTTTCCAATATCGCGAATAAAGTTTAAAAAAGAATAATCCTTCATCCAATCGTAATTATTCACCATTTCGGCAGGATTATCTGCACTTTTGTTAAAATCAAGGAACTTGCTAATTTGCTTTTTTAAACACTCTTGATTATGGCGTAAAGTCTCTTCATCCAACAAGTTGCGTTCTTCAGACTTGCCAGATGGATCGCCAATCATGCCCGTTGCACCTCCAATCAGCACAATGGGTTTGTGACCGCAACGCTGAAAATGACGAAGCATCATAACACCAACCAAGTGACCAATGTGCAAAGAATCCGCCGTTGGATCGATGCCCACATAAGCGGCACATTTTTCTGATTTCAATAGCTCTTCAACCCCCGGCATCATGTCTTGCACCATGCCTCTCCATTTTAATTCTTCAACAAAGTTCATATGATTAATAAGTTTTTTTAATGTTTAAAATGACGTTTTCCGGTATGAATCATCGACATATTAAATCGGTTGCAAGCATCCGTTGAATCCTGATCTTTTACTGATCCTCCTGGCTGAATAACGGCGGTAATTCCGACTTCATTTGCTATTTCTATGCAATCAGGAAAAGGGAAAAAAGCATCGGATGCCATCACGGCACCTTTTAAATCAAAACCAAAAGATTTTGCTTTTTCTATGGCTTGTTTTAGTGCATCTACCCGCGATGTTTGTCCCATTCCACTGGAAATCATCATATTGTTTTTCACCAATACAATGGCGTTTGATTTGGTATGTTTTACCACTTTGTCAGCAAAAATCAAATCTTCCAATTCTCTGCTGTCTGGTTTTTGGGTCGTAACAATTTGAATGTCGTACTCTTCAAATTTCACAACATCTTTTTCCTGACATAAAAAACCATTTAAAGCAGAGCGAATATTTGTTTTGGGCAACTTAATATCTTTACGTTTTAAAATAATTCTATTCTTTTTTGAACACAATATTTCAAGAGCTTTTTCATCAAAATCGGGGGCGATCAGAATTTCAAAAAACAGAGAATTCATTTTTTGAGCGGTTTCCTCATCTATTTTTCGGTTCACACAAATAATTCCACCAAAAGCAGATATTGGATCCGAAGACAAAGCTTTGTCCCAAGCCGTATTTAAAGATTTGCAAGAAGCCACTCCACAAGCATTATTGTGTTTGATAATGGCAACAGTAGGTTCTGAAAAATCTTGCATTAAATGAACGGCTGCATCAATATCGAGCGTATTGTTATACGAAACTTCTTTGCCATTTAGTTTTTCGAAAACCTCCTCTAAATCTCCATAAAAAGCAGCATTTTGATGTGGATTTTCTCCATATCTTAACGCAGAACTTTTGTTTTCGCTCATTCTTAAAATAGAAATTCCTTGATTTTGATTGAAATAATTGAAAATTGCGGTGTCGTAGTGAGAAGAAACAGCAAAAGCATGGGCTGCAAAATATTTACGGTCGACAAGACTGGATTGTGTTTTTTGGGTCGTTAAAACTTCCAACAAATTGGGATATAAATCGCTTGAAGCGACACATAAAACGTCATTGAAATTTTTGGCAGCAGCACGAATCAAAGAAATTCCGCCAATGTCGATTTTTTCAATAATCTCAGCTTCGTCAGAAGTTTGTTTAATCGTCTCTTCAAACGGATATAAATCGACAATAACTAGATCAATTTGAGGAAGTTGATAGTCTACAACTTGCTTAATATCTTTCGGACTTTCGCGACGAAACAAAATTCCTCCGAAAACTTTTGGATGCAGGGTTTTGACACGACCGCCCAAAATAGAAGGAAACCCAGTTAGAGATTCTATTGTTTTGGCTTCGATGCCCAATGATTTTATATAATCAAATGTTCCTCCGGTCGAATAAATAGTAACTCCTTGTTTGTTTAACAAATGCACAATTGCATCGATTCCGTCTTTGTTATAAACTGATATTAAAGCTGTTTTAATGCGTTTCATTGAATGCCTCGTTTTAATAATAAATGTGTGCAAACTTACGAAAAATAATTATTTTCGGACTCAGTTTTTGTTTAAATCATTTTTTCAAGAAATCAGAATGCACGAAAAAATTAAAGGCAAAACAGGTTCTGAATTTGTAAAAACCTATTAACATTGTTGTTTGTGTGTTGTGGTTTCTCTTCGATAATGTTTTCTATAATAAAGATATTCTCTAGGGGGATTATAATTGCCGTAATATCTTTCATTTTCAGAAAACTAAAATTTCGCAGATTTATTTCATTCTTTTTTCGTTCAATAGGTGATAAAGGGATTAATAATATTCTATAAAAATATTTTTTAGTATTTTAGCATGATGGTTTTCTTTATTGGTCTGAAAAAATAAACAAATAAATTTCTTTTTTCAGAATCAAGACGCTTAATGGGAATCTGTAAATAGCTTTCTCAAAGCAAGAGGAAATGGCTTATTATCTATAATTTTTGTTGTTTTCTAAACAAACTTCTATGAAAAACGGGGATTTCTTATATCAAGCACGGGATTATAAATCCATAAAAATTTGGGAAAACATTAGTGATGAAAAATGGAATGATGCTACTTGGCAAAAACAAAACTCGATTAGAACAATAGATGAATTAAAGCAAGTGATAAAATTAAACCAGCATCAAGAGTACGAAATTCAAAGAACAATTTCTGTTTTAAAATCGGAAGGCAAAGACCCACTGCGAATTACACCCTATTATGCTTCGCTGATGGATGCAAACCCGTTTCGTCCCACTTCATTATTTAGATCACAAACAAAAAGAATTGACCCTGTTTTTTGGCAAAGTGTGCCCACACCTGCAAATTTATTGTTTCAAAATGCGGGTCGCGAAGGATCCATGAATGAAGGGGATCGAAGTTTTGGAGCGGCCTACCAAAGGTATCCCAATAGAATTGCTTTGCTTGTTGCGTCAAACACCAGCTGTGCGTCGTACTGTGTTCATTGCCAGCGTGCTAAATCAATGGATGGTACTATTTCGGTAAATACAGAAGAGATCAACAAAGGTCTTTTTTACATCCAATACAATGAAAACATCAATGAAGTATTGGTGAGTGGCGGCGATCCACTAATGATTCACCTCAAACAATTGCAATATATTTTAGAAGAATTAAGTAAAATTCCGCACTTACGGGTTATTCGAATAGCCACCCGTGTACCGGTTGTGTTGCCAATGGGCGTAACCGATGAGTTGATGACTTTAATAAAAAACTCGATTCGAAAACACACCAATGGCATTGAAAAACATGTTTATTTTATGACGCATGTGAATCATTTTAAAGAGATTACTCCAAATTTTGCAAAAGCCGTTCGGAAAATTCAAGATTATGGGTTTTCGATCCGTAATCAAACTGTATTTCTGAATCATGTAAACGATAATTTCAGAATATTAGCAGAAACTTTTCGACGCTTGTTTTGGGTGGGCGTACACCCATATTACCTATTGCAATGTCACAAAGAAAAAGGCATTTTACACTTTATAGCTCCAATTCAAGTGGGAAAAATATACATGAAACATATGCAGGGCTGGCTTTCGGGAATTACCGTTCCAAAATATGCGGTCAATGTTGAAGGAGGTGGTGGAAAAGTATTATTGATGCCTTCGGGTCACGATACGCTAAATTTAAAAACAAACATTGAAGCCGAAGTTTCGGAAAGTTCAGCAGATATTAATACTTGGGATCATAAAAAAATATTCAAATACGAAGCATTGGGCAGGGCAACCAAAGAAGAATATGAGGAAGCCCTAAAGATTATGGATAAATTCTTGGGTCAAAAAAATGTCTTTCTGCCCAAATTAATCATCATTGACCAACATGGAAAGCACGTAGAAACAACCAACAGAACAAATCTTCCCTACTTTGAAAAAGCAAAAAAAGCAAAATTGTTAAATTATAATTTACGAGACGATATGCCCATTACAAACCCATTGGATATAATTGATGAATTAAACGAAGCATATCAAAACTCTGATTATAAAAAGCAAGAATAAAAAACATTACACAAGCCGTATTATGTTTTCCAAATACTTGCATATAAATCACTTAAAAAAAAACGCATCTATGAAGAAAGAAGTTCTTATTTTACAAACCATTCGAGAAAATATTTTATTTTCACTGTTTGAAACCAAATATACGCTAACATCGTTTAATGATACTAATATATATTATTAGAGAAAGTAATCGCATTTTTTTATAAATTTGCAAAATGAAAATTTTGAAAAAAACATTCTATACTTTGCATCTACTAAAACAATTTAAACTGTGGCACTTTGCTGCTCTTATTGTCTTGGTTGCATTTTCGTCTTGCAGCATTATCAATCCAACCCAAATGCTCAGAACCAAAGCAGGATTTGAATATAATAAATTTTCGGACTCTGTTTTCTCTCCAGAATACATTTTAACACCAAACGATGAGTTTTCATTAATGATTTATACCCTTGATGGCGAACGATTGATCGAATATACACAAGGCAATCAAAACACACTAAATAGATCCCAAGGAGCTTCGTATATTGTACAACTTGATGGCACAGCTAAACTTCCAGTTGTAAGAGAAGTAAAATTGAGCGGCATGACTGAGCGAGAAGCCGAAAAATATTTAGAGGGTATGTATTCTGAATTTTTAAATCACCCTTTTGTTCAAATTAGAGTGAATAATAAGCGAGTTATTATCTTCCCTGGTGGCGATGGTGGCAATGCTAAAGTGGTAAACTTGGAAAACAATCAAACCAGCCTTTTCGAAGCTTTGGCACTTGCCGGAGGCATTAATGACGGACGTGCAAATAAAATAAAATTAATAAGAGGGGATTTGAAAAACCCACAAGTCTACAAAATTGACCTTTCGACAATAGAAGGCATGAAAGAAGCAAATTTAACAATACAAGCCAATGATATAATTATTGTTGAACCAAGAGCCAGAGTGGCTCAAAAAATCTTACGTGAAATTACACCCTACTTAACCCTCGTTTCAACAATGCTCGTCATTTACGGACTATTTAGATAAACTATGGCACAGAAAAAAATCTCTAAAATAAACGATGACTTTGATATATCCCTTTTGTTTTATATCTTATCCAAAACATGGTATGTTGTTGTCATAAGCGTTGCTTTGTTTTTTTCTGGTGCATGGATCTATCTCAGATATACTCCTAATTTATATGAAGCTACCGCAGTTATTCAAATTGAAACTGAAAATCAGCCAGACGTTTTTCAAGACCAAGCCAAGCTTTACAGCAATTTCAATCAACTTGCTGGAAAAATAGACTTCCTTCGTTCAACTACATTTCTTGAAAGTGCTTTATCTAAACTTCCTCTTGATATTTCTTATTATTTTAAAGGAACCATTTTAAGAAATGAGCTATACAAAAGCTCTCCCTTTTCTGTTATAATTAATCATTTTTCTCCAGATTTATTTGGCCAACACATTGAACTAAGCTTTAATGGAAATGAAGATATTAGAGTCTCCTACGAGTTTAAAGGAGAAACAAATAAACATAAAATTTCTTTATCAGGAGAAAAAACCAATATAAAAACTCCTTACTTCAATATCGACCTAGTTATAAACGTTCCTAGTGCTATGAATAATGGAGAAACATATTCCTTTGTAGTTCATGGTAAAGAAAATATTATTCGGGAAACTTCGGCAAAAATAAATGCTTCCATCTTGAGCGAAGCAGCCAAAACCATAGAAATAAAATATCAGGATTCTCATCCTGGAAAAGCATCGGATGTGGTAAACACCGTTGCCAACGATTTTAGTGAATATGATAAAATAAAAAAACAAGAAAACGCTGACAAAATTATCAGCTACATTGATGATCAATTGAACTTGCTCGAAGAAGAGCTTTTTAAATCGCAGAATGATATTCAAAATTATAAAAAAGAAAACAACATTGAATCTTTTGAAATTAGATCAACTCAAATAATTCAACAAAAAATTGAAGATTTAAGTTCTGAAATTGGAAAATTAAACTACGAAGAATCGATTTTACAACGCATCAATAAAACCTTTCAAAACAATGAAGAAATTGACATCTACCTTTTTATGGCTGATATTTTTGGAAGTAATTATCAAGGTGCATTAAGTGCTTTACTCACCAACTTACAATCGCTTTTGATGCAGAGAGAGCAGTTGGCATATAGCTATACTGAAAATAGTGGACAAATAAAACAACTTGATTATCAGATAGAAATTCAGAAAAAAATCCTCAAAGAATCGATTCGTTCTTTCTTATCAAATGTAAATACTAAGCGCAAACAGTTGCAAACGCAATTGGATAAATTTATGTTCGAATTAACACTTCAACTCGACAACTCAAAAGCTATTGAATTGAAAAAATTCCAACGTATCCTCAGCATCAATGAAACTTATTACAATCAGCTCATTGAAACAAAAACCCAATACTCGATTGCAAAAGCAAGTTATGTTTCACAAAATATCATCCTCGAAAAATCGAGAACTCCTGCAATTCCAATTTTTCCGAAAAAAAATCAAATTTATATTTTTTCTTTGATTATTGGATTCTTAATTGGGTTGGGTTATATTGCCTATCGCTATCTATTCTATTCAAACATTGATACGGTGGCCGACATTCAAAAATACTCCGATGTTGCCCTTTTGGGCGTGGTGCCTCATGTTGATCAAGGAATGATTCACTCTCTTCTGCTTGTTGACAAAGAACCCAAATCGATGTTGGCCGAAGCAATGAGAGGTTTGAGAACAAACATGCAATTTATCTCAAATGAAAAGGGAAAAAAATTAATTTCTATCACCTCGACAGTTCCTTCTGAAGGAAAAACCTTTGTTGCCGTTAACCTTGCTGGTATTATTGCTTATTCAGGCAAAAAAGTAATTGTTTTAGACTTAGATATGAGAAAGCCTAAAATTCACAAAGCATTCAGTGATCAGGATAAAATATTTGCCAACACTAAAGGAATGAGCAATATCCTTTCGGGCATGGAGGATTACAAAAACTGTATTAATGTCAGCTCTCTTTCTACCTTACATTTCATTACAGCAGGAACCATTCCGCCAAATCCAAGTGAACTTATTCTATCGGATAATATGGCTAAGTTGATTGAAGATTTGAAAACAGAGTACGATTATATTATCACCGACAATCCGCCCATTGGTTTGGTTACCGATGCAATGCAAACATTAAAAATAGCTGATTATCCAATTTATGTTTTCAGAGCTGGATATTCAAAACGGATATTTATTCAAAACTTAGATTACTTATGGGATGAATGCAACATTAAAAATCTCTCTTTTGTTCTTAATAATGTCGACAATAACAAGAGCCGTTACGGTTATGGAAAAAAACACGGTGGATATTATTATGGCAGTCGTTACAGCTATGGTTACAATTATGGCTATTATGAAGAAAACACAAAAGAAGAAAAAAAGAGAATTAAAAAAATTTCAAAGCTTTTCAATTTCTAATTAAATCATGATTTTTAAACCCACTATAATAGAAGATGTTGTAGAAATACAACCAAATGTTTTGGAAGATAATCGCGGTCACTTTTTTGAATTTTACCACAAACAAAGATTTTTTGATGCTGGCATAAAATGCGATTTTGTGCAGGACAATCAATCGTCCTCACTAAAAAATGTTTTGCGTGGCTTGCATTTTCAAAAACCACCCTTTGCTCAGGCAAAACTTTGTAGAGTTCTCAAAGGTTCAGTAATGGATATTGCCGTTGATATTCGTAAAAACTCTCCTACATTCGGAAAACACATCGCAATTCTTTTAAACGACCAGATGAAAAACATGCTTTTTATTCCCGAAGGATTTGCACACGGGTTCATCACCTTGGAAGATCATACGATTTTTCAATATAAATGCTCCAACTACTACAATAAAGAATCCGAAGACTGTATTGTATGGAATGATTTGGATTTAAATATTAATTGGCCAACCAAAAAACCCATTGTTTCTGAAAAAGACAAAATTGGAAAAAAGTTTGCTGATTTTGAAACTCCTTTTTTCTACTAAACAAAAAACTCGTTATGATAATTACAAATGAAAATTTTTGGCTCGGAACCATTGTCATTTTCACTATTTCGATATTCCTTTCTATGGCCATTAATCTTTTCATGTTAAGATATACTGGAAATATATTTAGCAAGAAACTGCCTGAAAACACGATTCGTTTTAGCACTGCTCGCAAACCAGCCATTGGTGGAGTTTCTTTTTTTGCATGTTTTTTATTTGGCATCATTGCTTACTTGCTGTTTTTTCCATACGATAGAGACTCTATCAATAACATCGAAATTTCAGCCATTATTAGCACCGTTTCAATGGGGTTTATTCTGGGCTTGTACGACGATTTAAGAAATTCCCCAGTTTGGGTTAAGTTTTTCATTCAATTTTCAATTGCCGGAATATTAATTGCTTCGGGCATCTCTATTCAGCTTTTTCAAGCCTATCCAATGTTAAATTATATCCTAACTTTTGTTTGGGTAGTTGGCATTATGAACTCCATCAATATGCTTGACAACATGGATGCCATTACAACTATTACAGGTTTGTCAATTTTTACAACCGTTCTTCTTTTGTTGGGATTAAAACAAGATTTTCAAAACCTTGACTTTATCATGATTGTCGCTATCAATGGCGGACTTATTGGCTTTTTGATATTCAATTGGCATCCTTCAAAAATCTATATGGGCGATGTTGGCAGTCAGTTTCTTGGAGTTGTTTTGGCCATTGTAGGTATAAAATATTTCTGGAATTTCACCGACTCTAATGCTATATTAGTAAACTCAAAACAAATTATTGTCTTAATGATGGCTTTCATTTTACCAATAACCGACACTACCACTGTTTTTTATAAAAGAATTGCCCGAGGTCAATCGCCATTTATTGGTGGTGCCGACCACACCACTCACCATCTTTCTTATATTGGACTAAGTGTCAAACAAATTGGATTATTATTCCTTTTTATCGGAATGCTTTCCGCTTTGTTTATTGTTCTTATTTTAGAATTCATTCCAAAATGGACCTACTGGCATTTTTTTCTCTTTTTAGCATACGTTCTTACCATCTTTATTTCTCTTTTTTACATTGCTCAACTTAACAAAAACAAGAATTTAAAAAAATGATCTCCTTTTCAAAAAAACAGATTTTAATTGGTTTTGGAATATTAATATTAATTGCATTTCCATTGTATTATTTGATTAGTAATAATACCGAAGTAGAAGAAAACAAGGATACCGAATATGCTGCCGAAATGAAGCGCGAATATAAAATTTATTCGCCTGTAATTCCAAAAAACTTGAGTTTTGCTGGCGAATCTGTTCCTATTGACACCTATTATGTTTATGAAGCAGTCGACCGCGAAATATTAGTAAACACCTATTGGCACTCAAATTTAATTTTACTTCTGAAAAGAGCGTACCGCTATTTCCCAATCATTGAACCCATTCTCAAAAAAGAAGGAATTCATGATGATTTCAAATATTTGGCATTGATTGAGAGTAGTTTTACAAACGTTTCCTCTCCAGCCGGAGCTGCTGGTTTTTGGCAATTTATGAAAGCTACCGGAGAGCGTTTTAATTTAGAAATCACAAAGGAAGTAGACGAACGACTTAACTTAGTAAAAGCAACACACGCAGCGTGTAGTTATTTAAAAATATTAAATAGACAATTTAATAGCTGGACTTCTGCTGCTGCTGCATACAACATGGGCGAGGGCGGACTGAGACGACAAATGACACAACAAAAACAAGATGATTACTGGAATTTACATCTTAATTCCGAAACTTCACGCTACGTATCTCGTATTTTAGCCGTGAAAATTATTATAGAAGCTCCGTTGCAATACGGTCTAAACCTACGATTATCAGACATGTATCAACCCATTCCTACGCGAACAATCGAAGTAGACACCAGCATCACATCCTTGATTGATTTTGCCATTGAACACAATTCAAATTATCGAGTTTTAAAAGAATTTAATCCTTGGTTGATTTCCACATCATTAACCAATGTCAACCGGAAAAAATACCTTATTCAACTTCCAGAAATCGGCTATGAATCGAGAGCCAGACAATTATCTAAGTTGAATTCTAAAAACATGATTTTTGGTTCGGATAGTGTTGTAATCAACTAACTCCCTTGCTCCAAAATCATAGCTTACCCCCATTTATGAAAAAAAAAGAAACCATTGAAGAAATTATTTCGGAAGAAACTCATCTTTGTGTTGAAGGTGCCCGAGTTCATAATTTAAAAAATATAAATGTTCGCATTCCGCGATACGCTTTGGTTGTTATCACAGGACTTAGCGGAAGCGGAAAATCATCGCTGGCTTTCGACACTATTTATGCCGAAGGTCAACGTCGCTACATGGAAACGTTTTCGGCGTATGCCCGTCAGTTTATTGGCAATATGGAACGCCCGGATGTTGATAAAATAACGGGTTTAAGTCCAGTTATTTCCATCGAACAGAAAACAGTCAACAAAAATCCTCGTTCCACCGTTGGAACCATTACCGAAATATATGATTTTTTGAGGCTTCTGTTTGCTCGTGCTTCGGATGCCTATTCTTACGAAACAGGGGAATTAATGCAAAAATTCTCTGAAAAACAGATTTTTGAACGCATCATTTCCACCTACCAAGATAAAGAAATAAGTATATTGGCTCCGCTTGTTATGGGTAGAAAGGGTCACTACAGGGAGCTTTTTGAACAAATTCGCAAACAAGGTTTTGTAAAAGTACGAGTGGATGGTGAAGTTAAAGAAATCACGCTCAAAATGCAAGTCGAACGATACAAAATTCACGATATCGAAATTGTAATCGATCAGATTAAGATTAACGATTCGGCGAATGCTCGCTTAAATTCCTCTTTGCAAACAGCAATGAAGCATGGAAAAGGGATGATGCAAGTTTTGGATCATGAAACAAACAAAATTCGAAATTTTAGCCGCTTTCTAATGTGTCCAACCACAGGTATATCCTATCCTGAGCCAGAACCAAATCTGTTTTCGTTTAACTCGCCCTATGGAGCTTGTCCAAAGTGCAATGGCTTAGGGAAAGTAACCGATATCGACCTTCAAAAAATCATTCCCAATGCTTCAAAATCCATTAAAAACGGAGGAATTGAGCCTCTTGGTTCCTATAAAAACAATTGGATATTTCGCCAAATTGAAGCCCTTGGCGAGAAGTATCGTTTTGATATTTCTCAACCCATCGAAGACCTTTCAGACGAAGTTGTAAACATCATTTTATATGGTTCGGATGATATAATTCGTGTAAAAACAGATTATGCAGGAACCTCATCTTCTTATTCAATGACATTTCAAGGCGTAGTCAATTTTATTCAATCGCAAGATATTGAAGGAGCTTCTGCAAGCATAAAAAGATGGGTAGAAAGTTTTATGGTTAAACGTGTTTGCGATGAATGCAATGGAAGTCGTCTTAAAAAAGAGGCTCTGTTTTTTAAAATTGATCATAAAAACATTTCCGAA
>JAQUGA010000268.1 GCA_028684405.1 Bacteroidales bacterium
CTCCACCAAAAAGGGCAAATAGAGCAGAAATTCCAGCGGTGAAACCTGCAGATATAATAAGCGCTTTTTTCAGTTCATCTTTTGAAAGTTTTTGTTCAACAAATTCTTTCAGTGCTAAAATTCCCAATAAAACAATCGAAAAGCTTGGAATCACCAGAATCATGCTAACGGTTCTGAATTTGTTGTAGCCTGGAAAGAAGTCGAAAAAGAGATAGTTGAAGCCCGGGAGATTTTTTCCCCACGAAAGTAAAATGCCTAAAATGGTAATGCTCAGCAGCCACCATTTGTATTTATTTTTGACAATAACAAGTCCGAGTGCAAAAAGGAAAACCATGATTGCACCCACGTAAACTGGACCGGATGTAAATGGTTGTGCTCCCCAATATGCAGGAACCGCTTGGATGGATTCGCGTGCATTTCCTTCAGGTACTCCTTTGGAAACTAGTTCTTTATAGAGGTTTGAGTTTTTTGAAAGTTCGTAATGAGAACTGTTTCCATAAAACCCTGGAATAAGTAAAGTGAAAGTTTCCATTTTTCCATAGCTCCACGAAAAAGCATAATCTTTATCTAAACCTTCGGTGTTTCGCGAATTATCAAGTGTAAGTTCGCTGGGGCCACGCATCGATTCTTTACCATAATCATAGGTTTTATATAATTCGTGAAGGTTTGGCAAAACGGCTAATATGGTAGCCACAAAAGCAACCGCAAGAGATTTGCCAAAATGTGGCAGCGTTTTCTCTTTTATGCTGTAAATAAATTCTATCAGAACATACAGAGCCATTGCCATAAATAGGTAATATGTAATTTGAAAATGGCTTTGAGCAATGTTTATCCCCAATCCAACAGCAAGAAGCAAGCCTCCAGCCAATAGTTTTTTATTAGAAAAAACAGAAACAAATCCTGCAACAACTAAGGGTAGAGTCGCAATAGCATAGGCTTTTGTGATATGTCCGGCTTCTATAATTATAAAATTGTACGAACAAAAAGCGAATGCAAAAGCCCCGATTATCGACAGCCAAGGACTGACTCCCATAATGGATAATAAAATGTAAAAACTAATCAAACTCATCAGAATAATAGCCAAAGACATGTATGGAAAAGGTTTTTGAACAGTTTGTCCCAAATAAAAATAAATATTTGAAGGCGGCGCCGAATAAATTTGATATGCTGGCATGCCGCCAAACATAGAATTGGTCCATTGAGCAAATTCACCAGTTTTTTCTTGGTGGTCTTTTAGTTCTTTTGCCATGCCTTCCACATTTACCATGTCGGACTGAACAAGCTCTTTATTTTGCAGGACTGGATTGAAATAAGCAAAACTGATTGCCAAGAAAATGGCGATTGCCATAGCATGATAGAGTGCCTTTTTGCCAAATTTATTTTTCATATTCAGATTTTTATTCGTGTTGTTTATTATTGTCTTTGTCTTTAATTTCTTCGTAATCGGTATATTCAATATCGTCAATGTCGAAATGCTTTTTACGTCCAGGATAATTAATGGTTACTTTCGGATTGCCTTTGTTGGTTTTTTGTTGATTATTATCTGAAGAGAATCCATTTTGTTCGTAATAGCGTTTTTGAACTTTTTTAATGTATTGTTTTAATAACCAAGGAAAAAGATATCGAACACTGATTCTAAAAAAGAGGTAAATTGTAATAATGGTAAGCAAAAATTTCATTTCTATTCTTGGGGTTTGATATATTAAGTTGCTAAATTACAATTTTTACAGATGTATCAATCATTTTCATTTTTTTGAAATGTATTATCTTTGATGTTGATGTTTTAAAATATCAGAAAATCAGATGTTTGCAGTTTGTTTTTGACAGTAATGAAATTTAATAAAAAAGATTAAATTTAATAAGAAACAGAATTTATCAAATTCAACGAAATCTTAATTTTTCATACACGAATTCTTAATTTTCGCCTCCAAACTAATTTTCACCCCAACTTCCAACAATTGTAATTATAAAAAGTATTTTGGTATTTTTGCCAAATTGAAAAACCAAATAAAATGAAACTTTATTTTACCGTGATTTGTTGTTTCCTTTTTATTGTAAATGCAACTAGCCAAACAGTAAAAGAAATTCAAGCAAAAGATGCTTTTGAACTTGTTGTTAGCCGAGATACAGCGAATACGATATTGATAGATGGTAGAAGTTTTGAAATGTTTGCAGAAAAACATATTGCGGGAGCGATTAATATTGATGCCTTTCAGGATTCGATTACGTTAGATTTGAAAAGTTTTTTAAAGGTGAAAGAGATTATTGTCTATTGTTCAAATCGAAAAAGAGCTGAATTGATTGTCGAAAAACTAAAGGAGTTGAATTATAGTGGTGACATTGTTTTTATTTCTGACGGGATAAATGGCTGGATTGCTGCAGGATTTGAAATTGTTGAAAAATAAAATAATTCAAAAAATAGTGCGTAAATTTGCTCATTCAGAAGATCTCATCTCTAAAATAGAATTGTTTTATTGTGAAAAGAAAATTGTTTTTATTCTTGGCTTGGTTTTTTGTGCTATTGGGTGCCATCGGAATTGCAATTCCAATATTGCCCACTACGCCATTTCTTTTGTTGGCTGTTTGGTTCTTTTCTAAAAGTTCCCAGCGCTTTCATAAGTGGATATTAAATCATAAAATACTAGGAGAGTATGTTCGTTCGTACCAAAATGGGAAAGGTATTCCGTTGAAAATTAAAATCAGAACGATACTTTTACTATGGCTTACCATTTTTATTTCCATGTATTTTGTTCAAGATAAAATTTGGTTGGTGATAATGTTGTTTGTAGTTGCAGTTTTGGTTTCTGTTCATACTTATTATGATAAAAGGAAAGATTGAAAGATAAATAACCAGAGCAAGCCGAAGCTTGCTCTGGTTATTTAATTTAAGTAGTGTTTGTGCGAAAATTCTGTTTTTTTCAGACATCCCTATGAGATTTTTATTTCTCTAGGCGGCTTAACAATAGCTTCCTCTTTTTTGGGCAAAGCAATTTGCAAAATTCCATTTTCATACTCTGCTTTTATTTTCTCGACCTGAAT
>JAQUGA010000056.1 GCA_028684405.1 Bacteroidales bacterium
GAAATGTTTGCCAAAACGTATATCTGTTTTCTGCTTCTGAAGGTTTGGCAACGGTTGAAATTGGAATGATAGACAGAGAACAAATTGCAAAACGTTTGAAAATTAAGGAAAAAACTAAAGTGATTTTATCTCAGCCCGTTGGCTATTCTAAATAGTGTTCGCAAGAACCGAAGTTTACGAGCTCACTTTGGCAAGCTAAGTGCTTTCTAGCGAAGCTAAAACGCCAGTTTTTTCCATAATTTTGCAGCGGATTTAAGTCATCCCGATAAACATTTTTTTGGTTTTTGTTTTTCCTCTATTGCGAACATAAAATCTGAATAAAACAAAGAAATCAAAACTTGCAAAATTTAAATCGGGACTCTTTAAATTTGTTGTTGCGAAAGTAATTCGGCACTACCCAATCTCCTCAATCTCCTCAATCCCCTCAATCCCCTCAATCCCCTCAATCCCTTCAATCCCCTCAATCCCCTCAATCCCCTCAATCTCTTCAATCCCCTCAATCTCCTTCAATCTCCTCAATCCCCTCAATCCCTTCAATCCCCTCAATCTCCTCAATCCCTTCAATCTCCTCAATCTTAAAAAGTGACTAAGTAACTGGAAATATAATATTTAATTTTTAATTATCAATTGATTTTAATCTTTTGCAATTCAAAGAAGAGTTTGCGACAAATCCAAGCATCTGTGGCTGCATAAATGATCTGAGCTTCGGATAGGTGGTTGGCTTCCCAATTGCTGGTTTGCTGTCTTTTGCTGAGTTTATGGCCTAAAACCTTGGCCGTGAGGGTTCGTAAACCACACTCTAACAAGCCTTTTTCCTTTGATAGATGGGAGATTTCATACATTCCACGAGCAGTGATACCGCTAGAACGTCTTAGCTTTTTTACGTCGTCGCCAATAGCAACTCCGATTTTTATAAATCTTTCGTCTTCCAAAAATTTTCTGAATTGTTCTCCGATGGTAAAGTGTTGGATTAAAAATATCCAAACTTTTTTCTCCCCAGCAATTTGAATCAATGCGATATTATTGGATTTGCCAGATACAAAAACAGGTTTTGTTTCCGTATCGAAACCAAAAAACTCCTCTTGCATCATCTCCATGGCACAAGTTTCGGCATCTTCGGCAGAGCTAACAACAACAATTTCTCCTTGATAAGTCAGAACGGGTAGTTTATTAATCTCCTCTTTGGAGATTACTTTTAATGCAGTTTCATCATTTTGAGAGCTCTTCAACATGGTCTAAGTATTTTTTCTTGAAACTCGGATTTTCAACGATGTTTCGTATGTTTAAAAGTGTTTTATAAGGTGTGTCATTCAGAAACATATTAATGATGGACTGAGGCAAATCGCCTGCAGGATCTGCATGACTTTGAAAAACAACTTTTACTTCATTTGGACTTATGGGAGTTAAGATATAGTGACTTTTAAAGTATGTCATTCGGATATTTCCATCCTCAGGAATTCTGTCTTTTGTCGACAAAAACCGAATGGTTACTTCTTTCGTGTTTTTATCCTGTGTCAGTAGATATTGAAAAGTCATACTTCTGTTTTTGGCGGGCCAAGGCAGTTTTATGACGCAATATATGACACCTCTTGTATCACTGTCTTTTCTGAGTCGTTTGGCTTCGGAACAATTATAAACCCATTTGGGGAAATTTGGAACATCATCAAATACCGATATGATGCTTCCTAAATTGGTTTTCATGATTGTTTCGCCTTTGCATTCTTTGATTTTTGACCAATCTAACTTTCGAGTCCAAACTTTAATTTCTTTCTTTTCAAATTCAAAATCCCAGTTCTGAGCTTGAAGATTAAAACAGCTTAAAACAAATAGTAGGATAGTGATAATTGCTAACTTTATCGTTTTCATAAAACATCTATTAATTATTAGTTCGTTCAAATATATAAATAATGTTTTATAAAACATCCGTTATTTACGTTTTTTAACGATTGTTTATTCTTCTGCATTTTGTGTTTTGGGTTTTAGATGTTTAGTATCCCATATATTGAATTTCAGAATACACCAAATGGCTCTAACTGCATCTTTCCAGTTTATTTTTTTTCCCTCTTCGTAGGTTCTTCCATAATAGGAAATCCCTACTTCATAAATTCTAATGTTTTTTATTCTCGATATTTTGGCGGTTACTTCGGGTTCAAAACCAAAACGTCTTTCTTTTAGATGTAATGATTTGAGATATTCAGCTTTAAAAAGCTTGTAACATGTTTCCATGTCTGTCAAATTTAAGTTTGTAAACATATTTGAAATAAATGTCAGAAACTTATTTCCAATGCTGTGCCAAAAAAACAGAATTCTATGAGGGGTACCTCCCATAAATCGAGAACCATAAACCACGTCAGCAAAACCATCCAAAATGGGACGAAGAAGAATGTTGTATTCATTGGGATCGTATTCTAAGTCAGCATCTTGTACAATAATGAAGTCGCCTGTTGCAGCTTCAATTCCTCGATGAATGGCAGCTCCTTTTCCCATATTTATAGGTTGTTCGATAAAATGGATTGCAGATTCGGGATGCTCCGAAATGTAAGTTTGAGCAATCTCGGCAGTGCCATCTTTCGAACAATCATTAATGATAATAATTTCCTTATTGATATTCCCAATTAATTCGACCGCCAAAATTTTATCCAAAATAGATTCCAGAGTGCGTTCTTCGTTGTATGCAGGTATTAAAATACTAATTGTCATAGAATTTAATTTTTATATTTAAGCCATTTCCATAATTCTTTATAGCTTGGTTTTTTTCCGTACATCAATATTCCAGTTCGATAAATTTTGGCGGCAAACCATGTTGAGAAAATAAACGCAGCTACCAAAAGTGTCATCGAAAGTATAATTTCGCTAATGGGTACTCCAAATGGAATCCGAACCATCATAATAATGGGCGATGTGAAAGGAATGATGGAGAGCCAAAAAGAGATGGGACCATTGGGGTTATTGGTGACAAACTGAGCCATAATAATGGCCAAAATAAGCGGAACTGTTATGGGTAAGATAAATTGCTGTGTATCGGCTTCGTTGTCGACAGCCGAACCAATGGCTGCGAAAAAAGTAGCATAAAATAAATAACCTGCCATAAAATAAAACAGAAACATAAAAATCATGGTCGTGAAATCGATTGACTTAAGAGAATCAATAACTCTTGTTACTTCAGGATTTTTATCTAGGCTTTCTTCCATGTCCATGTTTGCCATTTCTGTCATATTAGCCAGGGAAGGATTTTGCTGAATGGCAGTTTGATCGGAAGTCATTTCGAAAAACTCGGGCATGCTTGCCTTAAATACGGTAATAATGCTGAATGTAAGAATAATCCATAGCAAAAACTGGGTGAGTCCAACCATGGCGATGCCCACAATTTTGCCCATCATCAATTGAAATGGTTTGACGGATGAAACAATGACTTCAATAATACGGCTGGTTTTTTCTTCGATAACACCACGCATTACTTGGGATCCAAACATAAATATAAAGAAATAGATAATTATGCCTGCCAAAATGCCTAAAATGGTATTTATCTCTGTTGAACTCTGTTCCTCGGCTCCATTTTTGCCAATTTTTCGTTGCTCGAGCATCACCCGGGTTGTTTGTTCGATAGCACGAATTGAATCTCGGTTTATATTATACATTTCCTGCATAATATAATTATCCAGAGTATATTTCATAGTCGACTGGATATGAGATTTTACACCCATTCCCATCTGTTTTTGGGAAAAAATATAAGCACGGTTTGGAACGCTGTTTTTGGGAATATATAAAATACCGTCGTAGCCATCTTTTTCGTAAGTGCCTTTCAAATCTTCAATGTAGGCGTCGGTATACGCAAAACTAATATCAGGATTGGACTCTAGTTTACCATAAAATAAGCCATTCTCATCCAAAACTACAATTTTGCTTCGTTCGTCGCTCATTTTTGCAATAAAAACAGGTACAATCATGATGGCAGCCATTAAAATTGGACCTAAAATGGTCATGATAATAAATGACTTTTTCTTAACTCTGGTAAGATATTCGCGACGGATAATTAATAATATTTTATTCATGGCTAAAATCAATTTGGCTTTTTACGTTAGAGATGAAGATGTCATTCATAGTCGGAAGTTGCTCGTTAAAATAGCAAATGTGAGCATGAGGAATTAAAGCTGCTAGAAGCTCATTCGAGCTAAGGTCTTTGGGCAATTTAAATAAAATATCCGCTTTGTTGTTTTCTTGTTTTAATATAGTTGGGTTTAGCGAACTGGGCAAAATGTCGTTTAACGAAGATTTAAAGTCGGATAAACCCACTAAGAATTCATTTTTGGTATAAGTCTTAATGATTTCGCTTACATTGCCTTCTAATATTTTTTTGGATTTGTTTATAAGAGCAATATTATCACAAAGTTCTTCAACAGAAGCCATATTGTGAGTGGAAAAAATAATGGTGGCTCCTTTTTCTTTCAAAAACAGAATCTCTTTGCGAATTAAATCGGTATTAATTGGGTCGAATCCGCTAAAGGGTTCATCAAAAATTAAAAATTTAGGCTCGTGAATAATGGTGACGATAAATTGGATTTTTTGTTGCATCCCTTTGGATAACTCCTCCACTTTTCTGTCCCACCATGATTCAATTTCAAACTTTTGAAACCAATATTTTAAACGTTTTAAAGCTTCTTGTTTGGGAACTCCTTTAAGTTGAGACAGATAAATAGATTGTTCGCCTACTTTCATTTTTTTATACAAACCTCGTTCTTCGGGTAAATACCCGATGAAGTCGATGTGTTTTCGAGTCATGGGTTCGCCGTTGAACAAAATATAACCTTCGTCAGGAGCGATTATTTGATTGATAATTCGGATGAGTGTTGTTTTTCCTGCACCATTGGGACCCAATAGTCCATAAATAGAGTTTTCGGGAACCGAAATGCTGACTTTTTTTAAAGCAACATGATCTGCATATTGTTTAACAATATCATGAGTTTCTAAAATATTCACTTTTGTAGGTTTTTAGTTCGAAACAAATTACTTTTTCTTAAAATAGGTTCTGTTTTGCTTTCCGCTTTTTCTTTGTTTCTTTTTGGATTGAATATGCCTACTGGCAGCGGTGTCCTGAATCTCATTTTGCATCAAAACGTCGCGAGTATTAATAAATTTGAAATCTTCGCTTAATTTTAATTTCCCACGCGACAAAATGTTTAAATGCTCTATAATTAGGCTGTCGTTAACAGAATCGCGGTTCCAATTTAAATATTGCCTTTTTAAATGATTGGCAATATCGTTAACAAATGCTTCTTTTTCGGGACCCTCTTCCAATTCTTTGGCCTTTTCAATCATCAATTCAATATTTTTTCCATAAGGGGGAAATTTGATTTTGTTTTTTGGATATGGAAGTGGTTCGGGTTTGATTGTTAACGGATTAACGTCTGGTTTTGGATAAGGTGAATCAACGTCCAGTTGAAATTCTGCCATGATGTGCAAATGATCCCAGAGTCTGTGCCAATAATCAGCCGATTCTTTTCCACTCGGGTTTAATTGAGACATGACTTTTATAATCGCCTTTGCCATCATTGTCCTTTCCTCTTTTGATTCTATGCTAAGCGTTTGGGCAATCATTTTTTGTACATTTCTGCCGTATTCGCGAATGATAATTTTGTCTAATGATGTGTTATAATCCATTGATATTTATTGATTAATCTGTTTTTGGAATATTCTGTTTATAGTCTTTATTTTGAGTACCTTAGATGCTTGGGTTGTGCATTTTTTGCAAAATAATACGTATGTTTTTTTATTTATAATGCAAAAATACAATTTTTATCGGTATAAATTGGGTTAAAACTTCAAAATTCATTTTTATTGCAATTTTATTTCCGATTCTTTGATGTTTTACTTACCTCTTCCTTGCAAAACGATTAATACAGTGTGTATGAGGATTTTAATATCCATTTGCAAAGACATGTTCTCTAAATAAACCAAGTCGTACTTTAATCTTTCAACCATTTCTTCCACATTTTCTGCATAGCCATATTTGACTTGTCCCCATGATGTAATCCCAGGTTTGATGCGGTGCAAAAGACGATAATGTGGTGCTATTTTTACGATTTGATCAATATAAAATTGTCTTTCGGGGCGGGGCCCAACCAATGCCATGTCGCCTCTAAGCACATTGAAAAATTGTGGAAGTTCATCCAAACGAGTTTTTCGCATAATTTTTCCAAAAGATGTAATCCGACAATCCTCTTTTGATGATAATTGCGGACCGTCTTTTTCTGAATTAAGAAACATAGATCGAAATTTGAAAATATAAAAAGGTTTTCCCAAATGACCAATCCGTTCTTGCTTATATAAAATTGGACCTTTTGACGAACGTTTTACACCCAATGCTAAGAATATATAAAGCGGAAAAAGCAATACAATGGCCAAAACTGACAAGAAAATATCCATAAATCTTTTGATTTGCTTTTGCCATTCTGGCATCAAATCTTGATATATTTGAATTAATGGTTCTTGCAGAACAGAGGTCATTTTTACGGATCCGAGTAAAATATCTTGTATTTGTGGAATAATTTTAATTACAACATTCGAATTTTCTATCACCGAAAAGATCTGTTCGATATGTTTTCTTTTTCCATTTTGAACGGCAATAATCACCTCTTCAATGTCATGTTTTTTAATGATTTCTTTGAGTTCATCGATAGAGCCTAGGCATGGCATATATTCGGAAATTGGATGTGGTGTTTCGGAAGTGATAAAAACGTAACCCAAGAATTTATTACCCGACTGTACATTCTGTTTTTTTGCTCGCAAATAAATTTCCGTTGCAATTTGGTCATTGCCAATAAGTACCGTATTGAATCCGATAATTCCACGATGAATTTTCCGAACCGTTCGTGTGGTAATGATAAAGCGAGGAAGATAAGTCAGTACGAAATGTGTTGCATACAGAAAAAGATAATATTCAATGTAATTTCGGTACGAAATAATCATGTCGTCCAAAATAATGGCGAAAAACAAAATTAAGGTTCCGAAAAAAGTTGCAATCAACGTTTGTTCAAGCTCTTTTAGACGAGATTTACGATAAATTTTTCGATAATATCCCGAAAAAGTATACAAAAGAAGCCAGTAAATAGGAATGACCGCAATGCCGATGTATAGGTTTTTGTCACTGAGAACCAGTTCGTCAAATTGTTCAAAAAGAAAAGGACTGACCGTGTATTTGCGGTACGTAAAAAAAATGCACCAAGCAACGAGCGCACTAAGATAATCAACCAGCACGTAGCGAAAAGTATGCAGCTTTTTGTTCATGGCAGTTTATTGAATTTTGGTATGAATGAGTTTTATGTTGTCAAAATAGAATTTGTCTTCTGAGCTTGTTTCTTTGCGACCTGCCGCAAAATATATTTGAAAATCCTGAGCATTAATTTCACGACTTACCGCCAGGGTTAAATTGATGTATATTTTTTTCCAAGTTGTGGTTGGATTCAGCACAACAATGGGTTTCTTGTTAATTGAATTTTGATAATTGGAAATAAGTCCCACAATGGTTTCGGTAGAAACTTTATAATTGAGTTCTAAAAATACATAGTTTCCGTTTTTAGGAAGAATAAATTTGTCAATAGTTTGTATGTCAAAAGTTTGATAGGGACCATACAGATGCACCAAGCCCGAATAGCGATTGATTTCGCTCAAATCCTGAGTGTTTCTAAAAATCTCATCAGAGGAGGAAATTTCATTTATTGTCGTATCGCTTGTGAGTGTTTTTTCGAGAGAGATACCAGCAGATTCAAAATCTTCAATCCATGCAAATTCAGCAAAAGACGCGTAGGTGAAAACGGGATAAACTTGAATGATTTTTTCAGGAGTCAGCTCAATTCGATCAATATACGCATTATAAAAAGGGTAAGGCACTCGCGTGTCGGTTACGCCGTTGAGCTTAATTCCAGCTTGTGTGTTTAGCTCTACATTGCCGGTTATTAAACTTGGAATGGTAGATGGAATGCGAAATGCACCTAAAATTTCATTGTTGACATAGTGCCAAATATCGGTAATGTTGTGCGAATTACTTCCTTGTGAACCATAGTCAGAAACGACTTTTACCGAATCGACTCGAATGTACGAAGGAGCTTTTTCTACTGGATTTATAATCTCGCAAGAACTCATAAAGATAAAACTGGCGATAACCAAAAACTGAAATAAATATTTATTGGACATAACCTGGGTTTGATTTAATGTTGTAACGATTTTGATATCGATTTAGTACAAAATCAGCAAAATTATTTATTTATTTATTTTTGCCATAATTTGATATGCTACTTCCAAAGCATTGCAACCATCCTCTATAGTGACCATAGGAGTAGTGTTGTTGATGATGCTGCTAGCAAAAGTTTCAAGCTCCATTTTGATTGCATTGATATTTTTAATTTCAGGATTCTCAAAATAAATTTGCTTTTGACCTTTTTCTCCTAAATCTATAACCATCGCAAAAGGATTGTTGTCTTCGGCCTGAACTTCTTGCATTCGAATGATTTCTGTTTTCTTTTCTAAATAATCAACAGAAATATAAGCATCGTTTTGAAAAAACCTTGATTTTCGCATGTTTTTCATCGATAATCTGCTGGCTGTTAAATTTGCCACACAACCGTTGTCGAACTCTATGCGTGCATTGGCAATGTCGGGTGTGTCGCTAACCACCGAAACTCCATTGGCACTGATTCGCTTAATGTCCGACCGAACCACGCTTAAAACAATATCGATGTCGTGAATCATTAAATCTAAAACCACTGGAACATCTGTTCCACGAGGATTGAACATCGCCAAACGATGCGTTTCTATAAACTTGGGCTGATGAATATGGGGGCGAGCTGCCAAAAAAGCAGGGTTAAAACGCTCTACGTGACCCACTTGAACTTTTACAGATGCCTCTGTTGCCAAATTCACTAACTTTTTCGCCTCTTCGGGCGTGGCAACAATTGGTTTCTCAATAAAAACATGTTTGCTCTTTTTTATCGCTTTGACAGCCAATTCAAAATGTGCAACTGTAGGGGTAACAATGTCAACAATATCAACAGCGTCCATTAATTCATCCGAACTATTGAAGTTCTTTATGCCAAATTCCGTTGAAACAGCTTCGCAAATTGATTTATCAGGATCGAAAAATCCAATTAAATCAAAATATTCACTCTCTAAAATACACTTAATGTGTATCTTGCCTAAATGTCCAGCTCCTAAAATACCAATTTTTATCATCTTCCTTGCTCGTTGTGAAATGTAATTATTACTTTTGCAAAAGAATAAAAAAAAAAGCATATACCCAAATATAACTATGTCAAAGTTCATTGATTCGTTTAGACACAAAGGTTTACGTAAGAAGTTAGTGCAAGAAGTACGAGAAAAAGGAATTACCGATGATTCTGTTCTTGAAGCGATGGAAAAACTTCCACGCCACTATTTTTTAGATTCTTCTTTTGTAGAATTTGCATATCAGGATAAAGCATTTCCAATTGGTTCTGGGCAAACTATTTCGCAGCCCTATACTGTGGCTTTCCAAACACAATTGATGCAGGTGAAAAAAGGAGATAAAATTTTGGAAATTGGAACCGGATCGGGCTACCAAGCTACTATTTTGCACCTTATGGGAGCAAAAGTTTTTACCATCGAACGCCAAAAGGAGTTGTTTGTTAAAACAAAAGCATTTTTAGAAACTCTAAATTATCGAGTTAAAGTTTTTTTCGGGGATGGATACAAAGGACTTCCTGCTTTTGCCCCTTTTGATAAAATAATTGTTACCTGCGGTGCTCCATTTATTCCGGAAATGCTCGTCGAACAGCTCAAACCAGGCGGTATTATGATTATTCCAGTAGGCGATGATGTTCAAACGATGATCAGTGTCGAAAAAAATATGGACGGATCCATCGTTAAAAAAGAACATGGGGCATTTCGATTTGTTCCCATGCTCGAAAAAAAGAATGATGGAAAGAATAATAAGTTAAAATATTGATATGCAATGTTTTGATGGTTTTTTATAAGAGAAAATGTTCGTTAGAACGCCTGTTTGTATGTACAGAATTATCTTAAAATGAATAATTTGTAGATAATTTTTGTAATATTGCAACATAATACATAATTGCTTTATGACAAGCCTTCCAAATCGAAAAATAAAACCGAAAAAGAAGAAAAAAGTGAAATTTTATCGACTTCACTTTAAACTCTCTGAAAATAGAAAAAATCAGTTGGAATGGTATTGTAAAACAAATAATACCACTAAAAACAAGGTTTTACGAGGTTTGATAAATGATTTTTTAGATGAAAATTGCAAAAAAGATCCGGATAAATACGTCACTTCTAAAAACCAACTCCAACTCTTTGATGTAGATTCTTTCTATGATAAAGGAAGTGCACAACTAACATTGGACATGTAATTTGCACGAATTTTATACGGTTCGGTATTTCGAAAATAAATCAAATTAATCGACTTCTCTTTTTGTAATGTTTTTGATTGAAAAAGTCACTCAGTTACCTTAATCGTTTAAGCGTTTCGTTCAGACAAAAACTCTTTTCGTTTTCCTTCAAAAATTTCAAACTTAGCGAACGTACATTCAATTGAGCCATTAAAAAGAATATATTTACTAGAAGGTCTAAGTCCAATGAATTTTGTAGGATCTTTTCCAGCACTAATAATCCACACATCATAGCCTTTGCAGCGGTTTTTCATGGTATCGCCAATGGATTTATAGAAGTTTCGTACATCTTCCAAGGGCATGCGTTCGCCGTAGGGAGGATTTAAAAAGATAACTCCTTTCTTTTCGGAAAACTCCATGTGTTGAAAGGCAATGCTATCAAACTGGATATCGTGATGCAAGCGAGCATTTTCGGCATTTCTTTTTGCCGAATCCACCGCCATCGACATAATGTCTGAAGAGAAAATCTCAATCTCAGATTCGCTAATTTCTGCATCTGCTTCGGTTTTTACTTTCTTCCATAATTCTGCATCAAAATCTTTCCAGTTCATAAAACCATATTTTTCACGGTAAAAACCTGCCGGAATATTTTGCGAAATCATGGCGGCTTCAATTCCTAAAGTTCCCGAACCGCACATTGGGTCGAAAAAATTACATTCTCCATGCCAACCCGATAATAGAATCATTCCGGCTGCCAAAACCTCATTTAAGTTGGCTTCGCCATGTTTCACTCTGTAGCCTCTGCGATATAGGCTGTCTCCCGAGCTGTCTATCAAAACGCTGCATTCATTTTCGACAATTCGCAAGGTGAAACGAATGTCGGGTTGCGACCTATTTACCGATGGACGAACATTGTAAGTGTCTCTAAAATTGTCCACTAAAGCATCTTTACATAACTGAGATACATACAAAGAATGTGAAAATAGATCCCCAGAAACAATGCTGTCAATAGCAAAAGAGCTTTCAATATCGAGATATTTATCCCATTTTAAGGCATATAATTTATCGTATAATTCCTCTTTGTTTTCGGCTTTAAAATGATATATTGGCTTTAAAATGGCGATGGCTGTGCGGCAGCAGTAATTTGCTCGGTATACAACCTCTTTGTCACCAACAAAGGAAACCGCTCTTTTCAATATCTTCGTCTCTTTTGCACCACAAGCTTTCAATTCTCTTTCTAAAACACCTTCTAAACCAGACATCGTTTTGGCTACCAATCGGTTTCTTTCGTCTTCTTCTCTTCTCATAAAATAATAAATATTGGCAAAAATAGCGAAAAATCATTTATCAATTAAACGGAAAGAGAATTAGTTCGTCCAGTTAGTCGGATGATGCTGATCTGAAAGTCGGAGGATGACTATCAACCGCGACGCAATGTCATCCTCCGACTAAAGTAGCATCCTCCGACTAGCTAAACCAACTCAATAAAATATATATTTTTACAAAATGAACATCATTTGATTTTTTTTCTCTATTTTCGTTGTTAAATTTTGATTAAAGGCGGATGCCGAAAAGCCATAAATAGAGTAGGTAAATATTAAAAGTAAAAATTATGAAAAAAAACGCATTGCTTATTATTATGATTATGTTGTTCGCTAGTTCTGCATTTTCACAGCTTAATGTTTATGCTGAAGGAGCTATTTCTACCAAAGAAAATGTAAAAGCCAGATTAGGAATTGGTGCAATGTACCTTCATCCTATAACTGACGCATTTCATTTAGGTGCAAATATGGCCTATCGTCAATCATTAACAAGTGATTATTATGCAGCTCAAATTCCAATTATGGCTGTTGCTCGTTACTATGTTATGGGTGACGCAACAGGATTTTATCCTCAGGTTTCTTTGGGTCTAGTAAACTCATTTTCTCGGATAAAAGTTTTTAATAATACTATTAAATCTTCGTCCTCAAATTTTGGATTTAATGTGGGAGCAGGATATCGTTTAGACAATAACTTAGATTTTTCATTGCTTTACGAAAATATCGTTTTTGAGAATGCTTCAGCAAGTGCTTTTCTAATTCGAGTTGGGTTTAATTTCTAAAAAAGTGAGATCGTCGGAGGATGGCGTCCAGTTAGTCGGATGATGACTATCTGCCTCGACGTGATCTCATCCTCCGACTAACTTTAAAACTGCATTATGAACTTCGATCAAGGACATTTATATCACGTTTATAATCAGGGAAATAATAAGCAAAGGATTTTTTTCTCTGAAAAGAATTACCTTTATTTTATTGAGAAAATTCGAAATCATATCTTGCCTTATGCTGATGTAGTAGCGTGGTGCTTGATGCC
>JAQUGA010000269.1 GCA_028684405.1 Bacteroidales bacterium
CTCCGGCATCAATTTTATTATCATCCCCTGCAAGAATGCTATGACCTGAAACTACAATTCGATTGTCAAATAGTGACGAAATAGAGAGTATTTTTCGAGAAACAATATCATTATTGTCAATTACTTTTACATGTAATGGCTTATTGTCGTAGGGATGAGTAACATTTCCGCTTAAAACACCATCCGCAGACAAATGTACGTCTTCCGGAAAAATATGGGTAGTGAACTTAAGTTTTTGTTCCGTTGTATTAGTTGTAAAAGAATTGGAAATGGACGGAAAGATAATTTCTTTGGCATCGCCTCGAGATATGGCAGATTTCCAAGAAGTATTGGCATTCATTTGGATGTTTCCATAGAAAAACTCTATTTCACCATTTTCATAGATTTTTAAAGCGAAATTTACCTCCGAAGAGTTTTGAGACTTAACTGCTGCTTTCCATCGGATGCCCACGTGATTTGAAGAAGATTCAAACCAAATTCCATGTCCCGAATTAAGAATCAAATCAGTATAAAAAGGGGCAATCAAAATCTGACTTTTAAACATCAAATCACTGTCTACTGGAAAAGGCCAAGAAATAAGGGAGTAATTGAAACCAATATAACCATCTACATAAATTACAATTTGATTGTATTTTTTTCCATAAAAAGAAAATGTAAATGGCAAATCTTTAACTACATAGCCATTATCATTATGAGAAGGCGTTAATTGTTGTTGGCCAACCATTGGAAAAGCGTGATTTTCAATCTGATATTGGTAATTGTAATCCACTTCCCAAATATAGGGTGAGGAGCCATTTATGGCAGTTAGCTGATGAGAATAATTTTCAAATGCTTGAGCGGGCGGTAAAACATCATCCGTAATTTCGGGTTTTGAGAAATCCATTGTACTGTTTAAACTCATGTATGTTACCCCATTGGCATTAATGGGAACATGGGTTTGAGGATGCATAGTTTCGATGGGATTGGCTCCACCGGAATAATTTAAAACGGAAAAACTCACAATCTCTCCATTAAACACATTATCGGGTGCATTCTCTTCCACTTTCAGGAAGAATTTGACAGGAGTATTGGGTTCAATATGATTTAAAAGAGGCGAAACATCAAGTCCAAATTCTAAAGTTTTTCCAGCTTCATCCAAACTACCATTCATGTAAAAATCGCCTCCTTGAAAATTAAAAACAGAAAACTCTTGAACAAATTGGGGTGTTGCATCTGCCAAATTTGTAGAGACGCCTGCACTCACTTTAATTCGTCCTCGGGCGGGATGTTTAATGCTAACTTTAAAGGTTGCTTTTGGATTAACCTCTTCCCTGACTTTTATAACATAAACTGTATTATTCCATATCCCGCCGTTAGAAGGGGTTTCGGCAAGTGTTTTGTAGGTCATGTAACAAAACCCATTATCGGCAAAATTAGTTCCGAAAGAATTTGTGAACTTCAATCCGCCAATTTCCCAATCTCGCATATCCACAATTCCATCTCCATTAATATCAATATTGTTGGTATAAACTCCATCTCCGTTATAATCATAGCGGATTGAATCATTAAAGCCAACAATTGTTTGGGCATGATTAACATACGAACTGTATGCAGTAATGACTTTTTTTCCAGCTTCGGGAGTTCCTGGTGGTAAAACGGGAAAGCTGTATCCATTTGAAATATAACTCGAATAAAAAACGGCCAACCCGCCAGTCGAAGAGCCGTCCAAGTGGTCGTGCAGCCAATGTTTTAGAATTTGTAAACCTTCGGGTTTTCCAACAGGAATAGAAAAAACCTCATACACTCTGTTTTTCATTGCACTGTAATATATATCATAGCCCGAAATCCATCTTTTTTCTCCACCATAACTGTGCGACCCGCCCCACTCTTCCACATTAGGCGTTCCTGCGGTGCGAATTACATCCCAAGTTTCCATGGCACTCACCCCTTTATTTGTACCTCCATTTTTAAAATTCCAAGCAAAATGGGTTGGGTAGCGACGCGAATGATGGTCGGATGGAATATTTCTTAAACGGTTTATTTCAAAAGCAAAAGTATATGCTATTCCTGCCGATTGTCCACATTCCAGAGCCGATTGATAATAGATCCATTGCAAAAAGGGAGACATTGAATGATCGACTACCCAAGGCATATATCTGGAGCCACTTTTATAAGATTCGGGCAATGATAATTCCTGAATTGAAAAATGCCTTATGGAGTCTTGCAAAGAAAAAGTTGAGGTGTTTTCAATGTAAAATCTGGAAGCATCCTGAGTCCCATTTTTTTCATCTTTCTGAGCATTTACAGAAAATGTTATAAACAAAAAAAAGAATGCTATGCCGCTTGAAAAACTCGTTTTTTTAAAATCCATTGTAGGTTATTTTGATGCAATCACAATAAAGACACAGTTCTTGGTTTTTGAGTTGCTTTTTCCTAAAGATTATGAAATTATCAATAAGGCAATCACTACCATGCCCATAAAAGTAATTTAAAAAATCAAAAATAAAAGAAAAAATGATAAAAAAAGAAAAATTGCGACTTAATTCTGATGAAATTCTTGCAACAACATAGATTTTAATTGCGATGGTTTTATATTTCTACTTAATTCTCCTTCGCTAGAAGTGGACACATAGCCGGTTTGCTCGCTTACAATAATGGCAATGGCATCTGTGGTTTCGGTAATTCCAAGTGCAGCACGGTGGCGAAGTCCCAAGTCGGGGGGCAAGCTCTGATTGGCCGAAACAGGCAAAATACAACGTGCCGCTTGAATCCTATTATTGCTGATAATAATGGCACCATCATGCAATGGACTGTTTTTAAAAAATATATTCTCCAAAAGTTCGCTGCTTATTTCGGCATCAATGGCTTGACCTGTTTCAATATATTCATTTAACTCATTTTGGCGAGAAATGACAATCAATGCTCCAGTTAAATTTGTTGACATTTTTTTACACGCATCCACCACAGCATCAATATTCATCTTATCGCCTCCACTTTCAAAAACTTTCCAGAATAGGAATTTGCGTTTTTTCAAAAAGTTTGGAGTTCCAAGCA
>JAQUGA010000057.1 GCA_028684405.1 Bacteroidales bacterium
TAAAAAACAGTATTTTCTATTTTGTTTTTATTGGAATTTAATTTTGCATCCTCTATCGCCATTTCAACATATTCAATACCAACAACTTTCTTGGCGTTTTTGGCAACAAAATTGGCAATGGTTCCCGTTCCGGTATACAAATCATACACTAATTCTTCGCCGGTTAACCCTGCAAAATCACGGGTTGTTTTATACAAAACATAAGCCTGTTGTGAATTTGTTTGATAAAAGGACAATGGACTTACTTTAAACTTCAAACCTTCCATTTCCTCTTCTATATAATCTTTACCTGAATATAAATGCACTGGCAAATCGCCTATTGAATCGTTTTTCTTGGGATTTATGATGTAAAACAGAGAAGATATTTTATCAAATCGAGTTTTAATAAAATCCAGAAGTTTACTGTTTTCATCACTTTCATAAGCAAAAACAACAATCAACATCCACTCATCCATAGAAGTTTTTCGTACGACCAGATTTCGCATTAAGCCTTCCCATTTTCTGGCGTTATAATATTCTAATGAATTTTCTAAAGTGTATTTACGAATTTCGTTTCTAATTTCATCCGCATACTGATCCATCAAAAAACAGCTCTGAATATCAATTACTTTGTCAAAAACTTTGGGAACATGAAAGCCCAAACCAGGTTCGGAAAGAATATTTGGGTCATTAATTTCATGAGGTAAAAGCCATTTTCTGTCTGCAAAAGCAAAATCCAACTTATTGCGATAATAATAGATTTCTTCTGCTCCAATAATTGGATTTATAGTATCAAATTCGAGTTTTCCAATTCTGATAAATGCATCAGAAACCTGCTTTTGTTTGTATTTCAATTGCTCTTTATAATCCATATGTTGCCATTTGCATCCGCCACAAACTCCAAAATGTGGACACTTTGGCTCAACCCGAAATGGCGACTCTTTTTTTAGCTCTATGAGCTGAGCTTTGTAATAATTTCGTTTCTTTTGCATAACCATCACATCAGCAACATCTCCAGGAATTAAATGGGGTACAAAAACAACAATATTTTCGTGCTTCCCCATTGAAACGCCTTCGTTGGTCGCATCAATAATCTCGAGATTCTCTATCACAAACGGCTTTATTCTTTTTCCCATTCTTCTTTTTTCTTTTTTTGCAAAGTTAAGTTTTTAAGCCCAAAGAAGACATTTATTATCACAGCTGTCCGATAAAATAGATGTGAAAAAATAATGATGCGAAATTTCACTAAAGAGGATAATTCTTTTGAGCCCTGATCCTAATTTTCTAATATGCTGCCAATTACACATCTAATAAAAAAAACAAACCAATACATAAATAGAATTTTCATAAATGTTAAAAATATACTACTTTTGCTTTAGAAAAATCATCTAAAACAAAACAGTATGAATTCTAGAAAAATCCGAATCTTTAGTATTATAATGCTTGGGCTGCTTTACTTTTCTTCGCTTCAGGGACAAGAAAATAAATATTGGGTTTTCTTTAGCGATAAAGATGGAACCACATTTAATCCTATGGAATATTTTGATGCCAAAGCCATCGAAAGAAGGCTTATTCACGGTCTCAACTTAAACGACATCAGCGATTACCCAGTGCGGAAAGATTATGTGAAAGAAATTGAAAAAGAAGTAAACAAAACTGGTTATTCCAGTCGTTGGTTTAACGCTGTATCGGTGATTGCAACGGAAATGCAAATCCACAATATTTCAAAATTTCCCTTTGTTATTGATATTCAAGAACAGATTATTCACACCGAATTATGTGAGAGTTTGGCTCCAAATGTCGCTCCAAATAGCAATATTGAACTTGCTAACAAACAAATGGAATTAATGCAATCAGAACTCTTTTCTAAAAACAACATTACAGGAAAAGGAGTCAGAGTTGCCATTTTTGACGGTGGATTTCCAGAAGTAGACACTCACAAAGCTTTTGAGCACGTTCGGAAAAACAACAGAATCATCAAAACATGGAATTTTTGCAACAACAAAGAATTTGTTTATGGATACAATTCTCATGGATTAAGCGTGATGTCGAACATTTGTGGAATTTATGAAGGCACCCAACTTGGCCTTGCAACCGAAGCTGAGTTTTTATTAGCCCGCACCGAAGTAAATACGGAACCTTTTGCCGAAGAAGAGTGGTGGCTAGCAGCGGCTGAATGGGCCGACAAAAATGGCGCACATGTTATCAACAGTTCGCTGGGATATACTTATCATCGTTATTTTCCGGAACAAATGGACGGAAAAACAAGTTTGGTTGCTCGTGCCGCAAACATGGCTGCCGCAAAAGGAATTATTGTGGTGAATGCCATGGGAAACGACGGAACCAATAGTTGGAAAGCGGTGGGAACTCCGGCCGATGCCGACAGCGTTTTGTCAGTGGGTGGAATTGACCCTTTTACAGAATATAAGATCAACTTTTCTTCATTTGGACCAACCGTTGACGGAAGATTAAAGCCCAATGTTACAAATTCGGGACATGCTGCCGTAGCCAAGAAAAAAGACAAACTAGGAAATGCTCATGGAACTTCTTTTGCTTCTCCACTCACTTGTGGATTTGTGGCTTGTGCTCTGCAAACCATGCCCGAAACAAAAGCAATGGACATGATTCGCAAAATTGAAAAATCGGGAAATTTATATCCATATTACGATTATGCACATGGGTACGGAATTCCACAATCTTCCTTTTTTACAAAAGAAAACAAAACTACTTCTGAAAAACAATTTGACTTTATTTTTCAAAATGATAGCCTTATTGTAAGCCTTCTTCCAGAAGAAACAAATAATAATACTGAATTAAATAAAAAAAGCGACAAGTTTTTATATTACCACATTATGTTGCCCGATGGAAAACTATTCAAGTATGGTTTAATTTCGGTAAGCGAATCAGAACCCTTGAAACTAGACTTAAATGAAGTTCCTGATAATGTGACAGTTCGGGTTTTGTATAAACAATATTTAAAAGAGTGGAAAAACATCAAATAATAAATAATATGAAAAAAATAATTCTCTTATCTTTTTTTATAACAGCCTTGATTTGCAGCACTTTTGCTCAGCAAACATTGCTTGAAGAAAAACCAGAAAACGTATATAAAATTTCCAAAACAGGAAAAAACCGAACTCATTACACACACTTCTATTTTGGCTTTGGTAGCTATGTTGATCAGCCCGAAACCAATCAGTTAAGAATCGTTCCTGTGTTGTCAAACCAAAGCAGTTTCGGCTTGCGTTATAAACTAAAATTCTGCAATTTTTACGCTTGGGGACTCGACATGAATTGGTCATTTAATCGTCAATACATTAAACAAAACAGTGCTAATTTCTTTCCAGACTCTTTGTCTCACAAAAAGGAAATTTTTTCATATCACACTCTGGGATTGGAATATTACAATCGATTTAATTTTGGAAAAAGAGGAAATATGATTGGCAAATATCTGGATTTAGGCGTATGGGGAAATTGGATGTTTTCGTCCAAACACACTTTCCAAGACACTTATGATGATCCATTTTTAGGGGCACAAAAATCAAAAACCACCTTAAGTTCACTAAACTACACCACCGATTTGCATTGGGGCGTAGGTGCTCGTATTGGCTTTAACCGCTGGGTGATTTTTGGAAAATATAGAATGTCGGAATTGCTAAATTCAAAGTATCAATCTCAAAATATTGAACCCAGCAAATTGGTTGTGGGTGTAGAATTGGGGTTTTTCTAAAAAGAGTTTTTCTTATTGCAAACCGGGAATAGAAGCAATTAAGCCTTGCGTATAGGCTGTTTGGGGATTTGCATAAATTGCATCGGAATCGCCAAATTCGACCATATTTCCGTCCTTCATTACCATCATTCGGTCTGACATATATTTAACAACCGATAAATCATGAGATATAAAAACATAGGTTAAGCCAAAATCCTCTTTTAAGTCATTTAAAAGATTCAAAACTTGGGCTTGAACAGAAACGTCAAGAGCAGAAACCGACTCATCACAGATGATTAATTCGGGCTTTAATGACAAACTACGAGCAATGCAAACACGTTGCCTCTGCCCTCCCGAAAATTCATGGGGATACCGATTGAAAGAATCTTTTGAAAGGGCCACTTTATCCATCAAATAGTGTGCATATTCTTCACATTCTTTATACGTTCCGAAGGTTTTATGAACAAACATCGGTTCCATTATTGCTTCTCCCACCGATATTCGGGGATTCAGCGAAGAGTATGGATCTTGGAAAATTATTTGTACTTTTTGTCTGAATTTCTTCAAGTCTTTTTTGCTCATTTTTGTAACATCCATCCCTTGATACTGAATCCTCCCCGAACTGGGTTCCAGCAATCGCATTAAAGTTCTTCCTAAGGTGGTCTTACCACAGCCCGATTCGCCAACCAAGCCCATGGTTTCTCCTTTGTAAATTTCAAAAGAGACCTTATTTACCGCTTGATGTTTTGATGTTGTTTTCCCGAAAATATTGCTCTTAAGAACATAGCTTTTTTCTAATGATTCCACTACTAATAAGGGTTCTTGAGCATATATTTGAGCATGATTTTGCTTTCTCTCGTTTAAACTCACTTCTTTAAAACGATCTTTTAATAGTTCTTCTTCACCCAGCAAAAACTCATGAATTGTTGGAAGTCGATACGTTCTTTTTTCAATGTTTGGACGACAATGCAACAAACCTTTAGTATAGGGATGTTGCGGATTTTTGAAAATGCTTTTTGCATTTCCCTGTTCTACTATTTCGCCTTTATACATCACCAAAACATCATCGGCAATATCGGAAATAACGCCCAAATCATGCGTAATAAAAAGAATGCTCATACCATATTTATCTTTCAAGGTAATTAGCAATTCGAGAATTGTTTTTTGCACCGTAACATCCAATGCGGTAGTTGGCTCATCGGCAATCAGAACTTCTGGATTGGACGACAAAGCCATGGCAATCATTATTCGTTGCTTTTGCCCGCCTGAAATTTCATGTGGATATACGTTAAAAATGTCTTTGGGTCGAGGCAACATTACTTCATGCATCAATTCGAGTGCTCTTTTTTTTGCCTCTTTTTTGGTAATCTTTTGATGTGCTAAAATTGCTTCAATAATCTGTTCACCACATTTCATTGTTGGATTGAGAGAGGTCATTGGTTCTTGAAAAATCATGGAAACAAATCGACCTCGGATGTTTGCCATTTTTGATTTATCAAGTTGTAAAATATCAATTTCTCCCTCTTTTGTGTGTAGCCAAATTTTTCCTTGTGGATAATGGGCTGGCGGTTCTTGCAAAAGTCGCAAAACGGAAAGAGTGCTGATTGATTTTCCTGAACCTGATTCGCCAACAACGCCCAATATAGTATTTCGTTTTAATTCAAAATTAATGTTTTTCACCGCCAAAAGCTCTGCTTGCTCGGGCTTGAAACCAATGCTCAGATTTTCAATGCGCAATACAACATCTTTAGTAAGTTTTGTTGGCATGGACAGTAGTTTTAATCGATGTCGAAAATTGATTTTTGATCGCTCGAAACTTTTATTTTTCCAAGATGCTGATAGGCTGCCATGGTGGCTTCTCTCCCTCTGGGAGTTCGCATTAAGTAACCTTCCTGAATAAGAAATGGTTCATACACCTCTTCAATGGTTCCAGAATCTTCGCCCACAGCGGTTGCAATGGTTGTAATGCCAACTGGTCCTCCTTTAAATTTATCGATAATTGTAGATAATATTCGAATATCCATTTCATCAAGTCCGTGTTTGTCAACATTTAGCGCATCTAAAGCATATTTAGAAATCTCCAAATCTATATTTCCATCGCCTTTAATTTGAGCAAAATCTCGTACCCGTCTCAACAATAAATTCGCTATTCGGGGTGTTCCCCTGCTTCTTCTCGCTATTTCGTATGCGGCTTCTCCGAGTATATAAACATTTAAAATCGAGGCTGCACGAACAATAATTTCTTTTAAAGTATCAGTATCATAATAATTTAGGCGAGATGTAATTCCAAATCGAGAACGTAAGGGTGCTGTAAGCAAGCCCGATCGTGTAGTGGCACCCACCAATGTAAAGGGATTTAATGAAATTTGAACACTTCGAGCATTGGGTCCTGTTTCGATCATTATGTCGATTTTGTAATCTTCCATGGCCGAATATAAATACTCTTCCACAACAGGCGACAAACGATGAATTTCGTCAATAAAAAGAATATCGTTGGGCTCTAGGTTGGTCAATAATCCTGCTAAATCACCAGGTTTGTCGATTACAGGTCCAGAAGTAACCCTTAGGTTAACGCCCATTTCTGTGCAAATTATATGCGATAAGGTAGTTTTGCCAAGACCTGGAGGTCCGTGCAGTAAAACATGATCCAAGGCTTCTCCTCTTAATTTGGCAGCCTTGACAAATATCTTAAGATTTTCGACGACTTTATCTTGTCCTTTAAACTCTGTAAAATCAACTGGCCGAATCGCTTTTTCATATTCGCGATCCGATGAAGATAATTGTTCGTTATTTGCATCTAAGGTATGAACCATAATAATATTTTCTTAATACAAACGTACTAATATTTTATCACAAATTGCTATTTTGCAAAACAAAAACGATTATTTCTATTTTGTATAAAAAGAAATAATTCATGGAAGATCCAAGACTTCTTTCTGTCAGAATTTTTTAACCGTTAAGTCCAAGGAATCGCTTACGCATCTAACAGAAAATCCAAAATCTTTGGGGTAATTTGTAAAATCGACATCCATCGACATTTTGTCGAGGGTAATAAGGAAAGATTTTTCAGGCGAATTTGCGGTAGACGACCACCAATAACCAATTTTTTTTCGGTTGATAAACAAATTCGACACTGCAGAAAAATAGCCACCGCCTCTCCCGTTCCATTTAGCTTCATTATTAGCTCCTTCGTTGGGTTCGTCCCAATGGTCAAGTCCACGCTCTTTTAAATAACCCCCAGCAAGCTTTTGACCTCCCAAATATTCTACCAATACCGCAAATTCGTGACGTGTTGGCACATGCCAACCATCGGGACAAATTCGACAAGTATCGTTTACCATAATCCAAGAATAGAGTAATCCATAGTCTTCCACGGCCGCCGTGTCAAAATCATACACCCAAAGTCCAGATATTAGATGACCATTGGCAAAATGATAAGTTCGTAAATTCTCCTGCATCCAGAATTGTTGTCCGATTTGAACACTAGCATATTCATTTGAATCAATGTCATATAGGGGCAAACCTTGTTTGACAATAGGATTGATAATAATTTTATCGTCTGGTTTTTTACAAGATAATAATTGTGAAAAAATCAAACCAACGAGTATAAGCCCTAAAATGTTAATTTTTTTCATTTTGCAAGAATAAGATTGAATTGATTTACAAACTTACAAAAAAAATAATCAAAATATTTTTTCTGACAACAATGACTTAGAATCGAACACTAAAAATTATACGATACCATAAATAAGAAACGATAATTGCCAACATTGCTAATTTCGGCATTGGGATAAGCATCAGATTTTTCTTGAATAAGACCCAAACTATTTCTTAAATTACCGTATTTAGCCGCCGTGTACTCTGTTTCAAACCCAAATTGAAGCGTGCTTATTTTATATTTTTCGATTTTTAAACCATCTGTTGGAAGAGATTTGTAAAAATTTACACTGTATCTTATGCGAGGCGACACTCGATAAATTTGATCGATATCATATCCTCTTGAAAAATAGGACGCTTTATTGTTCCAATCTTGAATATTATTTGCAGAACCCAAATTTTTAGCCCATCCCGCAAAAAAACCAGTACTCCAGTTTGAATTAAGTTTATAATCGATATCTGCCCATGCGCTTGCCGTTAGAATGGATGTGTAATCCCAGTCGCCACCTGTCGGCATAAGGTCGCCATAATGGCGAATGGCATAGCCACCAATCGTTAGTTGGTCGTACATATTTTCGCCATACAGTCCTTTTAATTTAAATTCTAAACTTTTAGTTTGCAAACGCAAATATGCTGTTAGAGCAGATGATTCCAGAGTTTTATTTGTAATTAGATTACTGTCGGTATGCAGTCGGGGCTGAATAGATTTATTTTCGGCAACGATGCCCATCCACAATGTAGCAGAAGAATCCAAAATCATTGATTTATAATGAATACCCAAGGTTATTTCGGGTCTTCCGCTATTGGCTTGATATGCATAAGAAACTCCAGAAGGTCCTGTGCTTGAAAAATCTCTTTGGCTAATGGCGGCTAAGCGGAATGAAAACCCTTTAACATTGTAACTATATTGAACCAAGGGCGAACGATCGAATCCACAAAAGGGAATTCCCGTTCCAAAGGAAACCGTATTTGGATAAGACTCTTCGGTAAACAATGGATGCCAATATTGTCCCATCAAAAATTCAGATCTTTCCCAACCTAATCTGACAAAGGAATGTCTGAGTCGAAATGTATTAATATTTGCATCTGAACTTCCGAAAAATTCTCCTTCAATTTGTCCAGTAATATTTGCTCCCAAGGCTTTGCCTCCATTTATTCTGACCCCAGCTCGCGAAGCAATAGTGCTTAAATTAAATGTCGGGGTCGCATTTATATCATTCCCTTGAGCGTCTTTTTTTATATTTTCTGGATATAAAATCAAGTTTCCTTCCCGAAGTTGAACTACCTTACGAGTGTCATAAATAGCATCGGTTCTGACAAAACCATAAAATTCGAATAGATTTTGAGCAAATATTTTTGACATTCCCAAAAAAAGGAAAATAAATATTAAAATGCTTTTGTAGTTTTTCATCTAAAAAATTTAAGTTTAATTTAGCAACAAATATAAAAAGAATTCTTTGGCAAATAACATATTTTATGCTGCTACACTTGTAGAAATAGCATTTTATGATTTAAAAAAAATCAATATTTAGAAAGGCCACGAAATAAAAAAAGCTTCATGATTTATGAAGCTTTTTTATTAAGATTTCGCTTTGTTATTCTGGAACAATAGCTTCTACAGGACAAACATCTGCACACGCACCACAGTCAGTACATACGTCTGGATCAATTTTATAAACATCACCTTCAGATATTGCCTCAACTGGACATTCGTCAATGCAAGTTCCACAAGCAGTACATTCATCAGCTAAAATTTTGTAAGCCATGATAATTGAGTTTTTATTGGTTAATAATACTGCAAAGATATAAAAAAAGAATTTGACAAATTACTTTTAGTCCATATTTTAGAAAGAGTTTAAATACAAAGCTATTTAAATATATTTAATGGCTAAGAACAGGTATTTTTATGACTTTTCGGGAGATTATTGACTTAATTATTGAGGACTTGGTTTTAGGAAATGAACAAATTTCAAAAAAATGTTGTTTCTTTGTGCCAAATATTTACCTTTAATCTAAATAGAGATGCACGAAGATAATATCATCATCCAAATAGAGAACATTCCTCAACACATCACACCCATGGGTTTTTGCGTGGCTTCCAATCGAATAACAATGGAAGGAGCGAAGGTTGGATATATGTATCGCGAAGAGGGTGATCGGGAAGCCGACAGCGGTTGGCGGTTTTTGGCTGGAGATGAAACGGAAGAGTATGCGGAAGATCCTGCCAACGGAAAAATCTTTGACGTAAACATCATTGCCCATCACGACCCTGCGATTATTCCATTTTTAAACAGTCCTTTTCATAGTGAATTTGAGAGAGTGGAAGGGAAAGACACATTTCAAGAGTTATAAATAGTGTTTTAATTTAAACCTATTTTTCTAAATGACAAGAGATAAAAAAAGAGACGAAAACCGTCTCTTTTTTTATCTCTTGTTTGTGCTATTGCCAAATCGGCCATTATTCAGCAGGAACTTGTTCTGCGGGAGCTTGCTGAGCAGGAACTTCAGTTTGTTCTTGATTTAATTGAGGTTGATCAAATTCAACTTGTGTTTTTGGCACTGAAAAAGCAGCTAAAAAACTAATTACAACAAGAGCAATTGCTAGTGTCCATGTTGCTTTTTCCAATAAATCAGCCGTTTTGCGAGCACCCATGTATTGGTTGGACGCAGAGAAGTTAGACGTTAAACCTCCTCCTTTAGGATTTTGAACTAATACGATCAAAATCAACAATATACAGGCTATAATAGCCAACACCATTAAAAATACAAACATAGTTTCTTTTATTTAGATTTGTTATTCAGTTTATTAATTTCTTCAATTTGGTTTGCAAAGTAAATGTTTTTTTCTGGATTTTTCAAACTCAATGCTTTATAAATTTTTAATGCCTTATCATAATGTCCTTGTTTAACATAAATCTTAGCCAATGTTTCACTTGATAAATCTTCTGGATCTACAATGCTTTTTTCAGCCATCTTTCGGGTTTTATCACTCACAGAATCATCTTTGCTCAATACTATTCGGGGAGGATTTTGAGTAAAAGCTTGGGCTAATTTATCAATTTTATTTTTTTCTTTATTTTTTTTATTTTCAATTTTCTCGGAAAGTTCTGTTGTGGTCTCTTCGGAGGCTTCATTTTTGGCTGAATCGCCTTCTGTTTCAGTCGTTGTAGCTTCCACTTCTTCTTTTTCTTGAGCAATCTCTTTCAAACGAGCTTCAAAAATAGCCCTCAGCTCTTCTTGAGATTTTTCTTTTTCAACTTTCTCTTCATATTTTGGAATTGGGTTTTCTTGTGATTGGTTTAAAATTGGTTCTTTTTCTATTTCTACGTTTGAATCTGCTTGAAAGTTCTGTTTCGAAAAATCCAGAAGCAATTCAGGGTAGAGTAGTTCAAAAACAGACGTAGCTTTAGCGATAAAAACAGACGTTTCGGATTGTGTTTTTTCAAATATTGCAGTCTCTTTTCTCTTGGACGCCAAAAGTTTTAAAATCTGTCCTGTATGAAAATAGGGATATATTTTTGCAACCGCCTCAAAATCCTGAAAATGTTCAGGTTTAATTAATTCTGGATATTCTGCGTAATGTAAAAAATCTTGTTTTGTCATAATATTAAAATCTAATTTTTACCAATTCACAACAGCTTTGTTGAAAATATCCTCAACAAGAACTTCATTAATTTGTTTAACCAACTCTTGCTCTACTTCCGATAAGTTTCGCGAACTATCATAATCAACATATCTACTAAATCGTTGTTCAAAACTATCTTTTTCCGAAAACTTATTCGTAAAACGAACATTCACCGTAATTGATAAACGATTTAAGGCAGCCGTTTCGTTGCCCTGAATGGCCATGGGTGATGTTGTATAACCAACAATTTCTCCCTCTATTTCATAATCTCCACTTGATGTTATGACCGTTAAACTGGTTTGACTTTGAAATTTGTCTTGCAAAGCATCTGTAAACTCCTGACTTAAAGTGGGATTTACCATAGGTGCAAGATTGGGAAAAGTTGCAATGGAAATGGTTTTTGCTTGGGGATGAATGGATGCTCCGGTAAAAGAGTACATTTTACAGGAAGAAAACCCAAAAATCATCAAAATAACCATAAAAATTTGAATATATGGTCTCTTAAATTCACCTTTGAAGACATCGTTTTTCATACAAAAAAATATTATTCTAGTTCATAATCTTTAATTTTTCGATACAATGTTCGTTCTGAAAAACCGAGTTCCTGAGCCGCTAATTTTCGGCGTCCATTATATTTTTCGAGGGCTTTTTTAATCAATTCTTTTTCCACTTTTTGAATGGAGAGAGATTCGTCAATAGCAATGGTATCTTCCACTTCGTGCTCTTGGTATTCATACTCTTCCACAGGCAAAGTTTCGATATTTGGCTTTGAACTAAAGTGTTTAATTTTATCTGGAAAATCGAGCGTTTCACTATCAGAAATACGACTAATTATGTTTGCTTTTTTAACAAATTCGGGGGAAATTTGACCACTTTTAATAATTTCTCCAATCAATCCTTTCATTTCCTGCACATCCCTTTTTAAGTCATGCAAGAAATTATAAATAAGATCGCGTTCAAAGTTTTCCGATTTAGTTTTGTTTTGTCCCTTATAAAGCACTGGCAAATCGCTATGTTGAGCATCCGTTGGAAGATATTTCAAAAGGGTGGTCGCATCTATTTCTCGAACTTGTTCGATAATGGACACCTGTTCTGCAACATTTTTGAGTTGACGAACATTGCCAGGCCAGCGATAGTTTGTCAGAATTTCGGAAGCAGAATCGCTAAGTTGAATAACGGGAATCCGAAATTTTTCAGAAAAATCAACACAAAACTTTCTAAAAAGCAGCAAAATGTCCTCTTTTCGCTCACGCAAAGAAGGCACTCTTATAGGAACTGTATTGAGTCGATAAAATAAATCTTCTCTGAATTTTCCATGTCGGATGGCTTCTGGGATTTCCACATTTGAGGCGGCAACCACTCTGACATCTGTTTTTTGAATTTTCGAAGAACCCACTCTAATAAACTCACCGGATTCTAATATTCGAAGCAATCTAGCTTGGGTTGAAAGAGGCATTTCGGCAACCTCATCTAAAAATATGGTGCCTCCATTAACAACTTCAAAATACCCTTTTCTGGCTTCGTGCGCACCCGTAAAAGCACCTTTCTCGTGTCCAAATAATTCAGAATCTATGGTTCCTTCTGGGATAGCACCACAGTTTACAGCAATATATGGGCCGTGCTTGCGAGCACTGTTTTGATGAATTATTTTGGGGAAACTTTCTTTACCAACTCCACTTTCTCC
>JAQUGA010000270.1 GCA_028684405.1 Bacteroidales bacterium
AACCTTCAGCTGTTCCATGTTTCGATTGGATTCCCCAATATATTTAGCCAATGCCATTGCTACTGTTATTTTGGCGAATTCGGAAGGCTGAATACCCATATTGCCCACTCCAAGCCACGACTTAGCCCCCGAAACCTCGGTACCAACAAAAATAACCAGTAAAATTAATATTGTTGTAATACAGTAGAACATCCAGGTAAATGTGGTATAAAATTTTGCATCAATTAGTAATATAATTAATGCAATAGCCATTGAGGTCATGATCCAAAGAAACTGTTTTCCACTATTTCTGTCAAAATCGAAAATGCCTTCTGATGTAATTGTATAAGTTGCTGCATAAATATTTATCCAGCCAATAAAAACCAGCAAAAAATAAATTGCAACCAATATCCAATCAATATTAGCAAACAACGATTGTCTTCCTATTCTTTGACCCATTATTGATTCATTAAGTTTGCATTTTTAATATTATTTTCCATATCTACCCAATTTACACTTCGATTGATGTAATACTCAATCATCAAACTAGCAATTGGGGCTGCCCACACTCCACCAAATCCTGCATTTTCGACAACCACGGCAATCGCTATTTTCGGATCATCCACGGGAGCAAAAGCAATGTACAAAGCATGATCTCGACCATGCGGATTTTGGGCAGTTCCGGTTTTTCCTGCAGATGTAATGTCTTTAATTTTGGAACGTGCTGCGGTACCTGCTAATACTGCATTCTCCATCCCTTTTATAATAGGTTCATAATGGATAGCATCAATTCCTGTATATATTTTTTCAGAATATTTTCTGTTTAAAGAATCACGATGTCCAATTGCCTTAACCACGTGAGGACGAACATAATAGCCTTTATTTGCAATGGTTGCTGCAAAATTTGCCAATTGCAAAGGCGTTGTTCCCAACTCACCCTGTCCTATTGCTAAAGAGATTACAGACAGTGATTTCCAACGATTTTTCCCATGATAACGGTCATAGTATTCGGCGGTGGGAACATTTCCTCGCAATTCGTAGGGCAAATCGGTATCATAGGTGACGCCAAAACCCATATTTATTAAATATTCACGCCATTTATTGTAAGCCTCGCGCGTGGTCTTATACTTTTTCCGATTGTCAATGACTTGTCGGAAGATCTTACAATAATAAGCATTGCACGAATATTGAACAGAAGTCATCACATCTGTTGGCGACGGATGACCGTGACACCCCACTCTTAGATTTCCGAAAACAAATCCGTGTTCGCAAGTATGCTTAGTGGTAGGCTCAATAACACCTTCTTGCAAAGCAATCAAAGCATTTGCCATTTTAAAGGTCGAGCCCGGTGGATATGTCGCCATTAAAGCCCTGTTAAACAATGGCTTATTAACAGAATCACGCAATAAACCCAAATAATTTGACGAACGATTTCTACCCACCATTAAATTTGGGTCATAACTGGGACTGGAAACGATACACAGAACTTCGCCTGTTTTTGGTTCAATAGCGACAATACTTCCTTTTTTGTTTTGCATCAACATTTCGCCATACTCCTGAAGTTTCATGTCTAATGATGACCAAATATTAATTCCAGGAATGGGAATGGTGTCAAATTCGCCCTCTCGAAAAGAGCCTTGTTCGCGATTGTGAACGTCAACCATCATCACCCTTACTCCTTTTCTGCCTCGCAGCTGCTCTTCATACGACTTTTCGATTCCACTAATTCCAATGTAGTCGCCCATTCGGTAATATGGATTTTCTTGCAAAATACGATCATTTACTTCGCCAATGTAACCTAAAGTGTGGGCAGCAATAGGCTGAGGATAATATCGTAAGGTACGAGCCTGAACATAAAAACCGGGATATTTATATAATTTTTCTTCAATAAAGCCATAGGTTTCCTTTGAGATTTGTTTTTCAAAAATTGAGGATGCAAAGGGTGAATATGCTCTTGCTTTTCTTAGTTTTTCTTGCACTTGTTCGACGGTTAAATCAAGCAATGAGGCCAACTCAACAGTATCCATCTCGACCACTTGATTGGGGATAACCATTAAGTCATAAGTGGCTTCGTTGTAAACCATTAATTCTCCAAAACGATCATAAACAAGTCCTCTGGATGGATATTGAACCTTATTTCTGAGTGCATTTTTCCGGGAAGAAATTTCCCATGTATCATCAATTACTTGAATATAGAAAAGCCTAAAAATGAATAAAACACCTACCATAAGGAACATTAAAATTATTACATTTTGTCGTGCTGAGTATACTTTTTTCATTCCTTTTTTATATGGCTTTAGTTGACAAAAGTACTAATTTTTTGATGTACATTTACACTCAAAATTAGGTTTGTGAACTTTTAAATTTTACATCATGGATGTTATTGAATTTAGGGAATTTTGTTTGGCAAAAAAAAGGGTTACAGAAGAGTTTCCATTTGACAGGGTGACTTTGGTTTTCAAAGTGATGGGGAAAATGTTTGCCGTTACGCGCTTAAACGATGGCGAGTCCTTTAAAATCACCTTAAAATGCAATCCAGAATTAGCGATAGAGTTACGCGAAAAGCACGACTGCATCGAAGGTGCCTTTCATTTTAATAAAAAATATTGGAATAGCCTTACAATTGATGGCTCTCTTTCGGATGATGAAATTAAACACCAAATTAACCATTCATACGATGAAGTGGTGAAAAAACTGACAAAAAAAGACAAAGAGCTTTTGGGATCGTTGTAAAATAAATTTGAATTCTGTTTATTTTCCCATAACTTTTTGAACAGTTTGGAATGATATTTATCTTGCTCATTTATCAATTGACTTTCTATAGTCGTTCACTTTATCAAAAAACTCCAAATCTTCACTTAATTCAATAAACCCAAACTTATAATTTGACAATTTTATATGTTGCTGCACTATTGTTAGATAAAATCTCCATAAAATAGATTCCTTTACTTCCTTCAATTTCAAAAATGATTGTATTGTTGTGAGTAGAACATATGTTTTTGATTAATTTTCCTGTAATATCACGAATATTAATTTGAATAT
>JAQUGA010000271.1 GCA_028684405.1 Bacteroidales bacterium
AGATTTTATTGCTTCCGAATTCAAAAAAATAAATCTTTTGTCGTTTGATAAAAATTATTACCATAATTTCCAAATTTCAACCAATACATATTCTGGAAAAATGTATTTATCCATTAACGATTCTATTTTATTAAAAACCTTTTTTGATTTTCGTATTGTTCCTTCTTCTAAGGGAATTAAGGGTATTTATGAATTGAAAGAAGTGCCATATAAAGAATTGACTTCTGTACGAAAATTGCGTAAACGTTTGTCAAAAAATGATTATATCAATTCAATTGTTTATTTTGATTTTTCAAAAGCATCAGAGAAAGAGCGAAAAAAATTAGAATTTCAAAATCAAAAAATGTTAGCACAAATTAATGTTTTTGATTCAAAAGGGATTTTAATTATTGACAAAACTTTGCCTGCTTGGGGTTTATCAGCAGGAAAAACGCTTCGTCCTGATATTTTGGTAAATGTATTGGCGGAAAATTTTCCCAAAACCCCAAAAACGATTCGTTTAAATGTCGAAAATCAATATTATTCTTCCTATAAAACTCAAAATGTAATGGCTTATATTAAAGGGAAACATCAGCCGGATACTTTTTTAGTTTTGGGAGCTCATTACGACCATTTGGGAATGATGGGATCTGATGTTTATTTTCCAGGAGCCAACGATAATGCCAGTGGAACAGCTACTGTTTTAGATCTTGCTCGCTACTATAGCCAGCCCGAAAATCAACCTTATTATTCGATGGCATTTATTCTTTTTAGTGCTGAAGAAGCAGGTATTTTAGGATCAAAATTTTATACCGAAAATCCATATTTTCCTTTGAAAAATATTAAATTTATGTTGAATTTGGATATGGTTGGAGCCGGTGAGAAAGGTTTGGCTGTGGTAAATGCAATTCCCAACGAAAATGCATATCAAATTATTGATTCTTTAAATACCGAATATAAATATTTCCCCACCTTAAGAAAAAGAGGGGAAGCGGCCAATAGCGATCACTATTTTTTTCATGCCCAAGGCGTTCCTGCTTTCTTTTTCTACACTATGGGCGATTCAGGTCCATACCATCATCCGCATGATGATTCTAATCGCTTGACGCTTTCGGCGTATTCAAATTTGTTTGAGATAATTACTAAATTTGTAGAAATTTATCGCTAAAATGGCAAAATTAATTATTGTTCCAACTCCCATCGGCAATTTGGATGACATTACACTTAGAGCTATTAATGTTTTGAAAGAGTGTGACTTAATTCTTTGTGAAGACACTCGAACCAGTTCTAAACTGCTGCGACATTTCCAAATTGACAAGCCATGCATTGCGTATCATATGAATAACGAGCATAAGAGTTTGGCTCGCTTTTTAGAGGTGATAAATTCGAAAGAAAACGTTTGTTTAATTTCGGATGCGGGTACGCCAGCCATCTCTGATCCTGGTTTTTTGATTGTTCGCGAATGCATCAAAAATGAAATTGAGGTGGAATGTTTGCCCGGACCTACTGCTTTTGTACCTGCTTTGGTGGCTTCGGGAATTCCGTGCGATCGATTTTTCTTTTATGGCTTTTTGCCGCATAAAAAAGGACGCCAAACCGCTCTTATAAGTCTGGCTGAAATGGAAAATACCATCGTTTTGTACGAATCTCCGCATCGTTTGATAAAAGCATTGGAACAAATCAATGAGTTTTTTGGCGAAAATCGTCAAGTTTGTGTGGCTCGCGAAATTTCCAAAATATATGAATCATACATCAGAGGAACTGCCGAAGAGGTTCTAAATCACTACAAAGAAAAGGAAAGCATCAAAGGCGAAATTGTAATAATTGTAGCTGGAAAAGAGTAATATTGCTTCTTTATATTACTGCAACTCAATTTTGCTGTTTTTTGAACTAAAACGAATTTTATTTTGAGCTGTAATCACCTGTTTTTTTATTAAAAAGCAAAGATTTCCTGTAATTTACTGCTCCCTTTTGAAGCGTGTAAATTACAGGAAATCCAAAAAACCATCAAACAAAGATTTTCCTTTATTACGCAATTCATCCCTTTTTTCAGAAGGACAATATTGGTTCTAAAGCTGAGTTTTTTTAATTTGAGCCCCATTCAATTTTTCGAGAAAAGAACATTAGAATTGCTAAAACTGCAAACACGCCGATGCTTCCAATGAGCAATGAATAATCTTCAATTTGCAATGTTGTGTACAAAAACAGATAGATGGAAGCCAGCGAAACACCCAAAATTGCCGTTGATTTTATGGATTTAATCATCGTGTAGGTATAGCTAAGAATCAGTGAAATAACGGCTGTTGCCGACACAATATAAGCCCATGTAAATGGAATATGTTCCGATAATGAGAGCAATAAACTGTAGAAAATGATTAAGGCTGCTCCGATAAAAAAGTATTGAATAAAATGAATTCTCCTTTTTTGAAAACGTTCGAAAAAGAAAATCAGAGTAAAGGTTAGGAAAATAAATAGAATGGCATATTTTGTCGAACGTTCTGTTTTCAGATATTGGTCAACTGGAAACAATAATTTTACCCCAAATTGAGAAGACTCGGTGCTGCTGTTGCTTCCAATCCATTGTTGCGGATAATTTCTGTTCAAATTTAGCACATTCCATTTGGCAGTAAAACCGTCGTTTGTAATATTTCGCTCATCGGGCAAAAAAGAACCGTCAAAACTGGGCGAATTCCACGGTGAAGAAACATTCACCATCGTCTCTTTTCCAACAGGTGTAAAAGAGAGCATTTCGCTTCCGTTTAAATCTATAAAAACATCAAAAGAGATGTCGTTTTCGGGAATCGGAATTTTGGCAGAAACTCCAGAATTGATAACATCTTCGGAAGGAATTCCGGGTTGCATTTCAACAGATTGATGGTCCCAAAGAATATTTATTTTCTTTTTTATTCCACGCATATCATTGATTCCTAGTGAAATATATGCTTCGTCCCATAAAACATCTTCCGAGTTCAAATTTAATTGATGAATATCAGGTTTGGTAAAATTTCCTTTGATTTGTAATTTT
>JAQUGA010000058.1 GCA_028684405.1 Bacteroidales bacterium
GAAATTTTCACAATAATCGAATCGTGAATTGCTCTGGCCATGTTTTTCGAAACAACAACAACCGTAAAACTATCTATTTCGGTCGTAATATTGGTGGGTGAAAAATGAATATTTTCTGGTTTTATTACGTAATCAGGTTTTTCAAAAGAGTTTAAAACAATAGCCGGATCGCCATGGTAGGTCATGTCAAAATAAGTTTCTTTCATTCCGGTCATGTGTTCCAGATTCCGAATGGTTTCTTGAATAATATTTCCCAAGGGTTTTCGATACATCAAAGAACCAAAGTTTTTATAAAACTGAGTGGCATAAACATGTAAATTTCCATCCAAAGAACTCCCTACAGAAGCCAGATAAGCGATGGTTCCTTTGTTTTGAATAAGAACAAACTCTTCACTGCTGCTTCCTCTGTCGTAATGGACTCCGGTGGTAAACAGATCTCCGGCAAAACAGGACAATCCTAAAATTAATGGATATTTGCCATAATTGCTATATTCTTCAGGATTATCAATGCTTATGTCATATCCGATTCCTGAAGCATGACCAAAAAAAGTCATTAATGTAACTCCATTATTGATAATGTTTTTCAATGAATCGGATTGATTTATCTGAATGGGTTCGGTGGTGCTTTTTCTGAAAGTTCGCACATAAGCACCAAAAAGGGTGTCCTGAATGGTGTTTTTATATTGATTTAAAAAGTTTAGTAAAGTTAAATGATGGTTTCCAGAGCTGCCTGCAAAATGCAAAACGTTTTTCATCCATGGCTGCGGGTTGCGAATGGCCAATTCGTGTTCTTTTACTTTGTTGAGGTAGAGTGTAACGTGGTCGCTGGTTTTTGCACTTAGTCGCCCTGTGGAAATTGCTGGATGATCGGTGTTTGGCGTGATGAGTCCCGACGAAAACATTAAGTCTGATGGGGGAACACCAAAAGTGGGAACCAAGGTGTTTTTGTACCATGTTTCTGATTTTCGGTACGTTGCCATGGAAGTGGAACTTTCTGCTGAACGATAGGATTTTCCAATAATAAATAAATGTTTGGGAACTTCGTAAAAATTAGCAATGGCAAATTTTAAAAAATTTCGGATGGCCAATGGGTTTTTCCGAATTCCATAGGAAAATTGTTCATATAAATCATCAATATCAATCACCGCTGGCTGAAACAACTCAGGATATCCTTCGGTACGGCGATATTGGGCATATTGCTGGGCTTCGTTCCATAGAGAGCGATGCGTGACAATTAAGTAATTTGAGTTTCGGTATTCAGAACTCAGATAATCTGTAAATATACCATTTGAATTGACGGGTTCAAGAGAGGAAATACTCGGCATTTTTTGGTCGGAAGTAATGTACAACTCTTTGTTTGGTCCGTAGTTTTGCAAAAGAGCTTCTATTTGATTTCCTGTTTTTACGGCTTTAATCCGAATATTATTGGTTAAATCATATATCCTGACGCTGTCGCCCGCATTTGAAGCAATGGAATTGGCGGTGACTCGCAAAAGACTTTTTGGTAAAGTGCCAAAATTTGGAACTTTTAAACTGTAGTTTTGTGTGTTTTCCAATGTGGTGGTGTGCGGATATTCGACCTTGATAAAAGCAACAGTTTGACGGTCGGAAGCACTGTTTAAATCATTTACCGAAGAAAAAACAAATGGGCTTGTTGTGTTTCCTAGATTTTGAGTAGAAACCGATTTGTTGAATCGAAAATATTTATATCCATAAAATATTGTATCAATTTGAGTTCCCGCAAATTGAATTTTCATATGATGAATAGGATTCGACAACGATGCCACGCCCATTTCTACCGTAGCATCAGGTCCCGAAGTGTATGCGTTTGGCGTAGGAATGTTTTTTGTTTTGCTTTGTCCAGTTGAATAGGCTCCGTCCATCCATCCTTCTCCTTCGTCGTATTCTATTTTTGAAATTCCTTGACTGCTCACACTTCCCAGATAATATGCTGAGGTATAATGTTGCATGGATGTATATAGAAAATATGGAATGGGCGAATAAGCTGAAAATTGAATGCTATTTTCGTGCGCAAATCTTTTTCCGTCTAAACTGGAAGACCATGTTATGTAATAGGAAGCTGTGTCGTTGAACAGGCTGTAATATGGATTGGCCTGATGCCAAGCTTGTTTATACAATTGTGTATCATACCAGCCATCGTTTCGCTGACAATACACTTCAATATAATCGCCGTTAGTCAAAAAACCTTTTTCTTCGCCTTTTACATAAATCGCCAATTCTTGACCTCTTCCATAAATTTTCAAACCTTTTGGATTCAAATCCTGAATAGACATACCCATTTGGTTGAATCCAGCTTCTAAAGTCTCATACGAAATTTTATATAAATCGGTGTTAGTAACTGGAAATCGCAAATATTTTTGATTATAATTGATCCATTCATTGCCTATATTTTGTCCTTTTGACACTAACGTTAATGTCAATAAAAAACACACTAATATTTTTGAAACAATTTTCATGTTTTATTAGAATGAAGCTGGTTTTGGTATCTCTTTTGGCTTATTAATATTCAGTCGTAATGAGAAAATATTTGAATAGATAGCAATGGAATTATCTCCAATATCGCTCATGGCGTAGTCAATGGTTAAAATTTTCTTGATTACAACTCCCAGCCCGAGGTTAAACTGGAATGACCAATATTTGTCTTTTTCAAAATCAGATTCTTGCTGAATATTTCCAACTCCTCCTCGAATGAAAAATAGATTTTGATAACCCAATTCAAAACCCATATGTGGATCGATGCTAAAGGGTTTTGATTTAATCAAAGTGTTTCTTTTTCCATCTGTGGTAATATCAAAATCGATGGCAACAAGAGCTGTTATATTTTTAGGTAATTCAAATTTTCTGCTCGCTCCAATAATCAGTTTTGGCAAGGTGAGTTCAATTGAATTGGTTGGGATTTCGTTTCCAGTTGCTTCAAAAACTTCAATCATGCGGTCGCTTAAATTATAGTTCCAAGCATTAAAAGTAGAAGTAATGTCTCTTCCCATTGCTCCAAAATGCCATTTTTTATAAGAATATTGAATTCCAGCGTCCAAGCCAAAACCCCAAGAACCAGCAAAATCGCCAATTATTCGTCGGATAACCTTAACATTTCCTCCAATTGACAAACCTTCGATATTTGTCATTTTACGAGCATATGAAAACAGGATGCCATAATCGGCAGCAGAAAAAGAGGTAATTCTATTATAGTCGATATTTCCTTGATTGTCAATAAGTTCTGTGGTGTTGGGAATGTCATCCACTCCGAATCGGATAATGGACAGTGCTCCGGCAGAATACTCATCGAATTTGATGGCAAACGAACCATAATCGTACTTTGCAATTCCTGCAAAATATTCGGCGTGCATAAGCGATAGTTGACGATCAGAACTCATGTTCAAGAGTCCAGCAGGATTCCAATAACCTGCGGTTGCATCGTCGACAAATGAAATGTGTGTATTCGACATAGCCAAGGACCGAGCACCAATACCCAACGACAAAAATTCATTGCTGTATTTAGGTGCTTGAGCACTTGCAATCCCCGATGCAAGCAGCATTAGAGTGATAAGTAATAAATTTTTAGTCTGTTTTTTCATAAGCAACATCTTAAGTGCCAAACAAAATAACGTTTTGTTCTTGTTTTTAGTACTGATTTAGAGAACTCCATAAAATTGTTTTTCAGGCTTTTCGAAAACAATCAAAATCATATAAACATTTTATAATTAGATTGTCAGCAAATATATTAAACTTTTTTCACGGAAATGTAAATTTCCATCGTTTTCTCTTTTACTTGTCTTTTTTTATATGAAAACAAATCCCAAAAATACGATTGGCTATTTAGAATAGTTATAAACTGGGGCGTATGTTTTTTCGCGGTATTAGCAAATTATTAAAAACCAGCTGTTTATATTAAACGTACGTCTCTTTCATTTCTTATAATTTAACAATTAACAAAAAATTATTGCAAAGCGTATTCTATTATTATATATTTGCACGATTCTTAACTAATAATAAAAAGTATGAAAAAACTAGTATTTATTTTAATCGCTTTTGTGGCTTATTCATTTTCAGTTTCTGCAAATGACTATTCTGTCAACGAATTAGCCATTGACCAAATGTTTAGTCAAGCGGATGAATTATCTTCTGCAGAGTTTGCAGATTTTACAGGAACAAATGTTCAAGCTCAACTTAGTTCCGTAAACCCATGGGCTGCTTGGGCTCTTACATGGACTGCTGGTGTTGGTATTTGTGGTGTGCATCGTCTTTACTTGGGTTCAACTACTGGTGTTTTTTTAGTATATCTATGTACTGGTGGTGGATGTGGTATTATTCAGACTGTTGATTGGGTTGTCCTTCTTATTGCTGCTATTGATGGTAGTGCTAGTAGGTATGAAGGCAATTCAAAAATTATTATGTGGTAATTTTTTTCACGAAAATTTTAAAAAAAAGACTGTTTTTAAAACAGTCTTTTTTTTATTTAAAAGATATTCCCATAAAATTTCGCAAGTTTTTTATTATACTTGTGTCTAATAGGTTAATATTGAAAAATAAATATGGTACAAAACTTCAAAAAAACAATTCTTATAATGCTAACCGCAGTGATTTTGGCGGCTGGTAGTGGTTTTTTTGTATCCTATCACCATTGTACCGATTGTGGCAGTTCTGACATTGCATTTTTTAAAGCTGCTGATTGTAGTTGTGAAGATCATGTTGCTCATCATAATTCCAATATAGATAATTGTTGTACAGATAGTTGTGAAGATGAAAATAACAAATGCTCGCATCATTGCTTAATATCAGGAACTCTGTTTTCCATTCCTTTTTTCCCCATTCAAAAATTGCAAATTCCTAAAATTGTTGATTTTACGAACTTTGTATTTTCTCAGAATTTAGAAATAATAAACCGTATTGATAATACGAAAAAGATAATCCTAGCTATTTTTGATCGACCGCCAATTATTCTACAATCGATTGAATTTATTTGTTTTACGCAGAAACGTGTTTTTTATCACTAATTTCTTTTCCGACTTTTAATCTCATTTTTTAAAGAATTTAGAATAAAAACAAGCCGGTTAAACTGAATTTTCAGTAGGCCAAAAACAAATAAACATGAAAACAAAATATTATAGAATTTTTACATCGGCAATAATTTTGCTGTTACTCAACAACGCCATTGCTCAAAATATCTTAAAAGGGGTTGTTTATGAGATTAATAGCCATAATCAGCAAGGAACTTTGCCGGGTGCCAATATTTATTGGCTTGGAACTATTGATGGAACATCTTCTGATGCAAATGGAAAGTTTGAAATTAAACGTTCCTCGGAAACAAGCAAACTCGTTATTCAACACATATCTTATCCTGCAGACACGCTTGATGTTCCCACAGACAAATCAGAAATAAGCATTTTATTAACTGGAGGCAAGCAACTGAGCGAAGTTACAATTCGTAGTAATGATGGAATGCTCATTTCTATTAAACCCATTGCTGCTCAAATTATTACTCAAGATGGTTTAAAAAAAGCTGCATGTTGTAACTTGGCCGAAAGTTTTGAACAAACCGCCAGCGTCGACATGGAATACAGCGATGCTGTGACGGGTGCCAAACATATTCAAATGCTCGGATTGGCAGGGATTTATTCGCAAATATTGCTCGAAAACACTCCATTTATTCGCGGATTATCATCTCCGTTTGGCTTTGGTTTTGTTCCTGGTTCTTGGATGGAATCCATTTCGGTTTCAAAAGGAACTTCTTCGGTAGTTAATGGCTTTGAGTCGATTACCGGACAGATTAACGTGGAATATAAAAAACCAGAGACCAACGAAGAAAAAATCTTTTTGAACTTATATGGCGACCATATGGGAAAAGGCGAAATCAACTTCAACACGGTCAAATCCGTCGGTCATGCTGCTTCAACCATGTTTCTACTACATGGTGGAAAACAATTGACAAAAATAGACAACAACAAAGATGGCTTTTTGGACGCTCCATTAAGTGACCAAATAAATATTATGAATCGCTGGGATTATCATATTCACAATGTTTTGGAAGGTCGTACCATGGCCAGTTTTGTTTGGGAAAACAGAGAAGGAGGTCAAATGGATTTCAATAAAAAAACAGATCGTCTAGGCACCCAAAATTATGGTTTTGAAACCGATAATAAACGTTTAAATGTAACCACAAAAAATGGTTTCTTTTTTGAAAAAGATACGCGCAGCATTGGAACCATTGTTTCGGCAACGCATCACCAAGCTAATTCGTTTTTTGGATTACGAACCTATGATGTAACGCAAAATAGTTTCTATGCAAATGTTATTTATGAAGATTATGTGAACCATAGTAAAACCAAAAAAATCAACTTTGGACTAAGCTACCAGTATGATAATTATCAACATATACTAAATGATAGCAGTTTTTCTCAAATAGAATCCATTCCTGGAATTTTCGGTCAATACACCTATAATTATGATGATAAATTTATTGCCATTGGGGGTTTTAGAGCCGATATGTTTAATAACGAACAGGTTTTTTGGACACCTCGACTTCACTTTAAATGGGCTGTAAACCATCACTTATCACTCAGAGGAACTGCTGGAAAAGGATATCGTACACCGCAAGTTTTTGCCGAACAAATAGCCGTAATGGCAAGTTCTCGTCAATTTGTATTCTTGGATAAAGTAAAACCCGAGGAAGCTTGGAATGCAGGATTAAATCTTACTGGAACTTTTGAAATGAATAATAAAGATGCTAGTGTTTCCTTTGATTACTATCGTACAGAATTTGTAAATCAGGTTATTGTTGACCTTGAAACCCCAGGATTTGCTCGAATTTATAATCTTGATGGTTATTCTTACTCAAACAGTACTCAAATCGAATCTATTTTGTATCCAACTCGTCGTCTCGAATTAATTTTAGCATATCGTTTTAATGATGTTTGGCAAACTATTGGTAATGAATTGCGCCAAAAACCCATGACTTCTCAACACAAAGCACTTGCCAGCCTCAGCTATACTACAAAAAATGAAAAATGGCAATTTGACTTCACTTCACATTGGAATGGAAGCATGCGTTTGCCAGATACTCAAATTAATCCAGAAGAGCATCGTTTGCCCGAAAGATCGCCCGATTACATGACTTTCAATACTCAGGTAACGTATAAATCACGTTTGATTGATTATTATGTTGGGGTTGAAAACCTAAGCGATTACACGCAAAAAAATCCAATTATTGATGCAGAAAATCCATTTAGTTCTTATTTCGATTCTTCCATTATATATGCACCCATCCGAGGTAGAATGTTTTTTGCAGGAATTAGATACACTTTGAAATAAGCTTAGGGTTTATTTTCGAAACAATTATAGCATACGGATGATTCAGATTTGAGAGTTTTTTGCAGGTTTTAGATGTTTTTCTGTCCCGTTTAAATCAATCATATCTGGGTCATCCGTTTCTTTTCTATTTATAATTTAAATTTCCTTTAGAAAAATCCGTAAAACATTGTTCGTTTTAAAGCGTTCTTTTATTACTTTTGCCAATAAAGGCAGAAAATAATAATATTATTCTACCCAAAAATCTGTTATTTAAAAGAATTTTTATATGAAAAGAATCTCATTTATCTTAGTTGTCGCTCTACTTTTTTCTTCGACAACACAATTTTTGTTCAGCCAAACACCTACGGAAGATTATCGACAAAACAATGAAAAACTGTCAACCATGCTTCAGTTGATGAAATTTGCGTACGTCGATACCATTCGATTAGAAAAATATGTAGAAAAAGCTATTGTTGAAATGTTGAAAGATTTGGATCCTCATTCTACCTACATTTCAAAAGAAGAAGTACAACGAACCAATGAACCTTTGCTAGGAAATTTTGAAGGTGTAGGGATTCAATTTCAGATTATTAAAGATACAATTGTGGTTGCAGCCGTTATCAATGGCGGTCCTTCCGAAAAAGTTGGAATTATGGCTGGCGATAAGTTTTTGAAAGTTGATACCGCCATAGCAACCGGAAAAGAGATTAATAATAAATGGGTTTTCGACCGATTGAGAGGTGCCAAAGATACTGAAGTTAATCTTACTATTTTGCGCAGAGGACATTCTAAGCCCTTGCAATTCAGGGTTATTCGCGATAAAATCCCCATCAATAGCATCGATGTTTATTTTATGGTGAGCTCGGATGTGGGCTACATCAAGCTAGACCGTTTTGCACAAACTACCATGGATGAGTTTAAAATGGCTTTGAGCGATTTAAAAACTAAGGGAATGAAGCATTTAGTCTTGGATTTACGAGGCAATTCCGGTGGATATTTAAATACAGCAATTCAATTATCGGATGAATTTTTGGAAAAAAACAAATTGATTGTGTATACCGAAGGAGCGAATGTTCCAAAGCAGACCTTTAATTCTACGGATAAAGGATCGTTTAAAAAAGGACGTTTGGTCGTTATGATCGACGAAGGTTCCGCTTCTGCTAGTGAAATTGTGTCTGGAGCCGTTCAAGATTGGGACAGAGGAATTATTATGGGACGTCGTTCTTTTGGAAAAGGACTTGTTCAAAAACCTTATAATTTTAATGATGGATCGATTGTTCGATTCACAACCAGCAGATACTACACGCCTACTGGCAGATCAATTCAAAAACCGTATGATGATGGAGTGGAAGAGTATTACAAGGATTTGGCTCGTCGTCGCGACCACAACGAATTTTTTAATGCAGATAGCATCAAATTCCCCGATTCTTTGCAATATAAAACCCCAGCAGGAAGAATTGTATATGGCGGTGGTGGCATTATGCCCGATATTTTTATCCCCATTGATACCAATCGCACCTCTCTTTTCTATGCAAAATTGGCAAGAGCGGGTTTGTTCAATTTGTTTACGATGAATATTTTGGATGAAAAAAGAGATGAGCTGAAAACTCAATATCCTACTTCTGAGGATTTTAGTTTGAATTTTAAAGTTGATTCCAAAATGATGGAAGATTTTATGGCGTTTGCTGCCAAAGAGGGTGTAGTAGATAGTTTGGAATTTGATTTTGTTGCTGAAATGAAAAACTTTATGGAACAAAATAAAGACTCCATCAATACACTTTACTCGTCTGTGGATTTGGTAAATCCTGAAAAAATTCAAAAACATATTGGAATTATGTTTACAGAATATATTGACAAACAAGTGACTGAATATATGAAAGCCCGTGATAATTTTGAAACAAAAAAGTATATTGGGTATCAAATTAAAACTCTTCTTGCAAGAAATTTATATGGAATTACATCTGGTTTGCAAATTTGGTTTGAAGTTGATGATATGTATAACCAAGCAATAGAAACCATCAAAGACGAAAAACTCTTTAAAAAGATGAAAATCCAACATAATTAATTTTACGTTTATGTCTTTTCAAAAATTTTGGATTTTTTTTCTAACAATATATTTTTCTTGTGGATTTTTAAAAGCACAAGATACTGCCTATGTCAGAAATGTTGTTAATGCTTTAACATCGCCAGAGATGTATGGTAGAGCCTACATAAACAAAGGCGATTCATTGGCGGCAGATTTTATTGCTTCCGAATTTCAAAAACTTAATCTTCTGTCGTTCGAGAAAGATTATTATCAAAATTTCCAAATTGCAACCAATACATTTCCTGGAAAAATGGATTTGTCTATTAATAATTCTATTCTATTAAAACCTTTTTTTGATTTTCGTATCGTGCCCTCATCTAAAGGGATTCAAGGAAGCTTTGAATTAAAAGAAATTCCATACAAAGAATTGACTTCTGTGCGGAAGTTGCGAAAGCGTTTGTCGAAAAATGATTATACCAATTCCATTATCTATTTTGATTTTTCAAAAGCATCGGATAAAGAGCGAAAAAAATTAGAATTTCAAAATCAAAAAATGTTAGCACAAATCAATATTTTTGATTCAAAAGGAATTTTAATTATTGATAAAACTTTGCCTGCATGGGGTTTATCATCAGGAAGAACACTTCGTCCAGATATTTTGGTGAATGTTTTGGCCGAGAATTTCCCCAAAAAACCAAAAACGATTCGCTTAAATATTGCAAATCAACATTTTTCATCCTACAAAACCCAGAATGTTATGGCATACATCAAAGGGAAACACCAGCCGGATACTTTTTTGGTTTTAGGAGCTCATTACGATCATTTGGGAATGATGGGATCCGATGTGTATTTTCCGGGAGCCAACGATAACGCCAGTGGAACAGCTGCTGTTTTAGATCTTGCTCGCTTCTATAGTCAGCCCAAAAATCAGCCCTATTATTCGATGGCTTTTTTTCTTTTTAGTGCCGAAGAAGCCGGTATTTTAGGCTCAAAATTTTATACTGAAAATCCATATTTCCCTTTGCAAAATATTAAATTCATGTTGAATTTGGATATGGTCGGAGCTGGTGAGAAGGGTTTGGCTGTGGTAAACGCAATTCCCAACGAAAAAGCATACAATATAATTGATTCATTAAATACAGAATATAAATATTTTCCAAGCTTAAGAAAAAGAGGGGAAGCGGCCAACAGCGATCATTATTTTTTTCATGCCCAAGGCGTTCCTGCTTTCTTTTTCTATACCATGGGCGATTCTGGCCCCTATCATCATCCGCACGATAATTCAAATCGCTTGACGCTTTCGGGATATTCAAATTTGTTTGAGATAATTACTAAATTTGTGGAAATATACCGCTAAAAATGGCAAAATTAATCATTGTTCCAACTCCCATCGGCAATTTGGAAGACATTACACTAAGAGCTATTAAGGTTCTGAAAGAGTGTGACTTAATTCTTTGTGAAGACACCCGAACCAGTTCGAAACTGTTGCGCCATCTTCAAATTGACAAGCCGTGCATTGCGTATCATATGAACAATGAGCATAAGAGTTTGTCTCGATTTATAGATGTGATAAAATCTAAAGAAAATGTATGTTTAATCTCAGATGCTGGTACGCCAGCCATTTCTGATCCTGGTTTTTTGATTGTACGCGAGTGCATAAAAAATGAAATTGAGGTGGAATGTTTGCCCGGACCTACCGCTTTTGTTCCCGCCTTGGTAGCTTCTGGAATTCCTTGTGATCGTTTTTTCTTTTATGGTTTTCTGCCGCATAAAAAAGGTCGTCAAACTGCTCTTATTGGTTTAGCAGAAATGGAGAATACAGTCGTTTTATATGAATCTCCGCATCGTTTGATAAAAGCTTTGGAACAAATTAAGGAATTTTTTGGCGAGAATCGTCAAGTTTGTGTGGCTCGCGAAATTTCTAAAATATATGAATCATACATTAGAGGAACTGCCGATGAGGTACTAAATCATTACAAAGAAAAGGAAAGTATTAAAGGCGAAATTGTAATAATTGTAGCAGGAAAAGAGTGAGTTTTGATATTAAGGGGTTGAAGGGATTGAAAAAGATTGAAAAAGATTGAAGGGATTGAAAAAGATTGAAAAAGATTGAGGGGATTGAAGGGATTGAAAAAGATTGAGGGGATTGCCTTCGGACATCGAGCGGAGCGATGCAGTGAGCGGAGTCGAACCTGTAGAGAATATTCAGTGGGAAATTCTTAAAAAATCATTATAGTATTACTTCAAAAACAAAAAAACAGATTCCTCATTTCACTTTGTTTCATTCGGAATAAGGAATCTGTTTTTTGCAGCTCATTTTATTTAAAATTACGGCTCATATTTGCTGTTATACCGATACGGTTTCTGTAATAGTCCAATTCAATAAACATCTTTTGCACTATAACAGAAACTCTATCGGCATAAACCATACTAAAACCAAATTATCCTATGGACTAATTTGATTTAAGTATGCTATTATTTGAGCGGAAAGACTTATTTTTCTGAGCCCCATTCTATTTTTCGAGAAAAGTACATCAGGATTGCCAAAACAAAGAATACGCCGATGCTTCCGATGAGCAATGAATAATCTTCGACTTGCAGAGTCGTATACAAAAACAGATAAATAGAAGCCAGCGAAACACCTAAAATAGCTGTAGATTTTAAGGATTTAATCATCGAATAGGTATAGCTAAGAATCAGCGAAATAACGGCTGTTGCCGACACAATATAGGCCCAAGTAAACGGAATATGTTCTGATAGCGAGAGCAACAAACTGTAGAATATGATTAATGCAGCTCCGATAAAAAAGTATTGGATAAAATGAATTCTGCGTTTTTGGAACCGTTCAAAGAAGAAGATCAGCGTAAAAGTTAGGAAAATAAACATAATGGCATATTTTGCCGAACGTTCTGTTTTTAAATATTGGTCAACAGGGAACAGTAATTTTACGCCAAATTGTGAAGATTCAATGCTGTTGTTGTTTCCAATCCATTGTTGTGGATAATTTCTGTTTAAATTTAGCACATTCCAATCAGCAGTAAAGCCATCGGCTGTAATATTTCGATGGTCTGGCAAAAAGGATCCATCAAAGCGAGGTGAATTCCATGGGGATGAAATTTTCACCATTGTTTCTTTGCCAACAGGG
>JAQUGA010000059.1:0-4432 GCA_028684405.1 Bacteroidales bacterium
CAATCCCGACTCGAAACTTGGGAGCACTTCAAATATCTACGGATTTTATTCGCTCACCTTAAATGCCACCGATAGTGTTTTGATTCGATGGTCATATGTGGGTTATCAAACTGTTGAAAAAAAGATTCTCCTAAAGGAGAATTTGCATTTGAATATTTTTTTAGAATCCAGTTTGCAACTCGAAGAGGTTGTTATTTCGGGTGAACGAGAGCAAAAGGTGAGCGAAGAGGTTAGGATGAGTGTGGTTGGGATTAAGCCTCAGGATGTAAAAGCCATTCCCGCATTATTGGGCGAAAAAGATGTTTTCAAGGCTTTGCAATTGATGCCCGGTGTGCAGAAAGGTACCGAAGGATCGAGCGGTATTTATGTTAGGGGAGGAGGTCCTTATCAAAATTTGATAATATTAGATGAGGCCATTGTTTATAATGCAAATCATTTGTTTGGTTTCTTTTCTATTTTCAATGGGGATGCGCTAAAATCGATTGAGCTTACCAAAGGAGGCTTCCCTGCTCGCTATGGTGGGCGCTTGTCGTCGGTTATTGAAATGACCATGAAAGATGGGAATAAGCAAAAGTTTTCGGGCGAAGCGGGAGTGGGAATAATTTCTGCCCGATTGTTGCTCGAGGGTCCGATTGTAAAGAACAAATCTTCCTTTATAATTTCGGGTCGTCGCACCTATATCGATTTTTTAATGCAACCCATTATTGCAGCTCAAACTGGTGGTTCGTCGGTGGGTTACTATTTTTATGACTTAAATGCCAAAGCCAATTACGATTTTGGAAATAAAAATAAATTATTTTTAAGTGGCTATTTTGGCCGTGATAAGTTTTATATGAATGAAAAAATGAGTCGGGAAGATAGGTATAAAGCAGGTTTATTCTGGCAAAACTCAACGGCTACTTTGCGATGGAATCATTTGTTTCACAATACATTATTTTCCAATGCTTCCTTTGTTTTTAGCGATTACACCATGAAGATTTATGCTGAAAATAAATCGAATAATGATTTATTTAGCATGCAGTATGTTTCGGGAATTAATGATTATGGTTTGAAGTATGATTTATATTACCATCCAAGTCCCAATCATTCGATTCGAGCTGGAATAAATTCTATTTATCATGTATTTGTTCCCGGTGCTTTTGTTTTGAAAAATGATTTTTTCGAAGATGATATCTCAATGTCGAAAAAAGAAGAGGGCGTGGAGACATCTATATATATAGAGGATGAAATTAAAACATTAAATAATAAGTTGCGTTTGAATCCGGGTGTTCGTTTGACCTCTTTTTTTGTAAAAGATCAGCATTATATCAGTCCTGAACCGCGTTTTTCGAGCAGCTATTTAATAAAACCCGACTTCGCCTTAAAAGCTTCCTTTGCTTCCATGTCGCAATTTTTACATTTATTGAGTAATACAGGAATTGGTTTGCCTACCGATTTATGGGTTCCTTCTACACAAAATATCAAACCGCAGAAGTCTTGGCAGGTAGCTGCAGGAATTGGCAAAGATTTTTTTAAAAACGATTTATCGTTGACCGTGGAAGGATATTATAAAAAATCAGATCACATTATTGGTTACAAAGAGGGTGCTAGTTTTATTGGAATTAGCGAACCAGGGCAAAGTTCGGAGTTTAATTGGGAGCAAAATATCACCACAGGTCAAGCTTGGTCGTATGGTTTAGAAATATTATTCAGGAAGAATTCAGGACGTTTTACGGGATGGGTTGGATATACGCTTTCGTGGACTCAAATGCAGTTTGATGAATTGAATTTTGGAGAGAAGTTTTATGCTCGCTACGACCGCCGTCATGATATTTCTTTGGTTGGAATATTTAGATTGTTCGAGGATATAACTCTTTCAGGTACTTGGGTTTATGGTACAGGAAATGCCGTTACTTTGCCCAAAGCGTCGTATATTCCCATGCCTTATAACGAAGATGGAACCATGTCGAATGGCTTTTGGGGAGTTGTAAGTGATTATGGAGATAAAAACAGTTTTCGGATGAGTGCGTATCATCGACTCGATATAGGCCTACAAATTCACAAAAAGAAAAAGAAAACAGAACATACCTATGAAGTTGGAGTGTACAATTTGTACAACAGACAAAATCCATTTTTTTACTATCTAACAACAGTAGACAGTGGTAACAATAAAACAAAAAATGTTTTAGAACAGATTTCAATTTTTCCCTTAATTCCATCGCTTAGTTGGTCTATAAAATTTTAATTATGAAAAAATCAATTCAAATATTAGTCCTTTTAATTATTGTCATTTGCGGTTTTCAATCGTGTACCAAAGAAGTATTTGTTGAAATTCCGGACAATGATCCGAAGTTGGTCGTGTTTTCTTATTTGTCGCCTTCTCGAGATTCTATTCAGATTACTGTCAGCCGATCGGTGCCTTTGAATCATGTCATCGATTATGAGGAAAGTTTGATTGTTTCGGATGCTGTGGTGGAGCTTAGAGCCGAAAATGCTGATTGGGTGAGGCTTCTTTTTCATGAAGGAGAGGATGTTTATCGAATTTCTCGCAATGATTTTCCGGTGGAGCAGGGGCGAAAATATTTCTTGAGAGTATCCGCAAATAGTTTTAAAACAGTGGAATCTTCCATTGTAATTCCATTTTATTCAGATATTAATCTCAGTTTTCTTAAAGTTGAAAATTCATCAGGAAACGGGGAAAATTCCATTAAGTATTTTTTGAAATTCCAAGATGTAGGCGGAGTGCCTAATTATTACGGGTTTCAAGCATGGGTAAATATGTATTATGGTGAAAGTGGAAATACAGGAGTCGCAAAACAAGATTTATATATGGATGGTTTTTCATGGGTAATGAGCGATTATGTTTTTGATGGAAAAGAGAAAGTGATTGCCTTTTCCTCCTATTATTTTGGAGATGGAAACATTGGAGACACATTGTTTGTAAAAGTATTGCAGACAGATTCCCATTTTTATCATTTTCATTCCAGTTTGGAGTCATTTGGCTATTCTGATGGAAATCCATTTGCCGAACCAAGCCCTATTTATACTAATATCCAAAATGGATTGGGGTGTTTTGCGGGATATTCGGAACGGGTTTATGCATTTCCAGTAGCAAGATAATTTTTGACATAAAAAAAGGTCTGATAAAAATATTTTTATCAGACCTTTTTTTGTTCTTTACGAAGAGTTTTTTTATTCTTCGTCTACAGGAGCTGCCGCCAAAGCTTGTAACTCTTTGTCCAACATAAAGAAACCGCCTTTGTCGGTACCGATAAGCGCAAATTTATCTAAAATTGCACCCACCGTTGCTTCTTCTTCCATTTGTTCTTCAATAAACCAATTTAACCATGTTAAAGTTGCAAAATCTTTTTCTTTTTGAGCAAGTTCATAAAGATTATTGATGCATGCCGTTACAAATTTTTCATGCTCTAAGGTAATTTCAAAAATTTGTTTTAAGTTATCAAATTTATTTTCAGGTTTTGGAAGATCTATTATTTGAGCATGGCCTCCGCGTTCGTTCAAATATTGAATAAACTTAAGGGCATGAAAACGTTCTTCCTGCGTTTGACGATAGAAAAATGCAGCAGCACCAGGATATCCTTGTGTGTCACACCAAGATGCCATGGCTAAATAAATACGTGACGCATTCTCTTCTTCTTTAATTTGTTGAATAATTGCTTTTTCAATTTTTTCTGAAATCATGATATTTTAATTTTTAAGTTTATAAGGTTTATGAGGAGTAAACAAGAGAAAATTAATATGGTTCACTGTAAAATGTTAATTAATTGCAATATTCCATCTAGTTGAATGCAGAAAGAATATCAACAATATGGATCGTCTTCAAATTTAATTTTCGGGCATCTATCATTTTTTGCATTTTTAATAAGCAAGAAGCATCTGTAGATGTTATGTATTCAACTTCGTTGGTTAAAATATCGTCCAATAAAGCATTGGTTAATTTGTCGGATTCAGTTGGGTAATTAAAAGAAAATGTACCGCCATTTCCGCAGCAGTTTACAACTGGCTTTGTATTGTGAACTAATATTAAATCCTTTACATTTTCGAGAAGACGGATGGGAGCATCCTTTACTTCATGTTTTCGCAAAGAGGAACATGACGCATAATAATACACTTTATGCGGAAAAATAGCTTCTAAATTTAGTTTCTTTTTGTAATCGGCAAGGTATTGTGTTATGTCCATAATGTTGGATAACAGTTGTTTATGTTCGTTATGATAGGAAGTATTGAAAAACATAGGAACGTATCTTTGTTGCATAAATCCCAAACATGAAGTGGATGCGGAGACGACTGGACGATTCATTTGGAAATTATTTAATACTTCGATGGCAAAAGTTTTCGCCAATTCGTGAAAGCCTTGAATATAAGAAGACTGTCCGCAGCATAAAAAGGATTCAGGAACGACAGGCGTATCGCCACATTTGCGAATAATCTT
>JAQUGA010000059.1:4532-12398 GCA_028684405.1 Bacteroidales bacterium
AAACTAAGTTTTCCACTGGAATCTAAAATGTTGTTTTTAGAAGAATCGAGCAAGATTTCACGGTACATTTTGCCTTCGTTTTCGGTACCACTCAAAATAATGTTAAAGCTATCTTCAGGGAGAATGTCAATTAGTTTCTTGTAGTTTTTTAGTTCCCATTCTCGGGCGCTGCCTTTGGATTTTGGATGCAGTATTAGGTTGAATTTGTCAGCATTTATAAAAGAGTCAACCAGAGGTGAAATTTTGGTTTTTGGGTGGAAACCTGTCAGTTCAGAATAATTGTTCAATGAAATGTCATTGTAGCGAATTCCCAAAGAGGATAAAAGCTTGATATTTAGTTGTGATTCGTGAAGATGAGATTTTCTTCTGCCAAAATTTGACCATTGGTTGCAATATATAATATGATACCATCGGTGAATGTTTCCAATACGTTTTTTGATGTTTGCTTTGCAGGCAAGTTTTGCGATTTTTTTAAGAGGGAAAACATGAATGATAAAATCCGCTTTTAGTTTTTTAAAAGATTCAATTTGTTCCTCCAAAGTTTGAGATTCCAATTCATCATAGTCGATAAATTCATCAATATAAATAGAATTGCGAACAATCTCTTTTGTGTATTTTCTTCCTAAAAAAAGCAAGGTCGATTGAGGATACATCTTTTTCAGGAAACCAGCCATTGGAAGCGTCAAAATAACATCGCCAATGCTATCCGTTCTGCTGATAATGATTCGTTTATGCTCATTTTTTTTTTGATTCAGCTCGAAAAGCTCTTTTGCTCGGGCGTATTTTAGATAGCTTGCAAAAGAAGAAATCAATGCAATTCTGAAACCAGTATAACCATCCAGAAAACCTCTTTTTATAATATAATCTCGTAAAAACTTTATGGGACCCGAGAAAATAACTTTCCATTGACTTGGTTTTTTTCCTTTTTCAAACAGTTCTTTGGAAGATATTTTGGTAAAATTTTCAATTTGTTTTAAATGATCTTCAATCGTATAATAGGAATAATGCAAGAGGTCGCCTTTGATTCTTTTTTTGCTTGCATTTTCCGAAACGTTTAGTTTTTCGTGGAGTGCACCGCCTTCCCAGCGAGCTTTGTTTTGTTTAAATAAACGTATTTTTCGGTCGGGGTACCATCCGGTGTGTTTTACCCATTTTCCACAATAATTGGTTAAACGATTCATTTCGTACCCATCGAATTCCCAGTTGGATTTAACTTTCAGAATTTCGTTTGTCAACTCTTCCGAAAGTGCTTCATCGGCATCCAAAGAGAGGATATAGTTGTGAGAAGCTTGGTCAATGGCAAAGTTTTTCTGTTCTGTATATCCTAAAAATTTTTGATACATAAATCTTACGCCATAGCTTTCACAAATTTCTTTTGTTTTGTCGGTCGAGCCAGAGTCAATCACCACAATTTCGTCGCAAACGGGCAATAAGCTTTTTATGCAACGTTCGATATTTCGTTCTTCATTAAGTGTAATAATAACACCGGAAATTTCAACAAGCTGATTTTGGCTCATCTTTTTATATCTTATTCTGTTTTTTTAATATCGATGTCTAAAATTAGTTTTTTTGATGAATCTTTCATCTTTTTAGGAATAACATCCAAAATTTCATTTTTCAGGGCTTCCAGCATGCGTTTTTTGACAAAACTCTTGCTCACAATAAGTCCAATTTCCCTAACGGGTTCGGGATTACGGAAATAGCGCACCATATTGGTTTGTTTAACGGAGAAATCGCTGATGGAAAGTTCGGGCAGCAAGGTGATTCCTTTTCCCGCTTCCACGATTTTTTTTAGGGTTTCGATGCTTCCAGTTTGGTAGTTTAATCGCGTGTCTGCAATGTGTTTTTGCAAGTCGTGACACAGATTAATGATTTGATTTCTAAAACAATGTCCTTCGTTGAGCAGCCATACGTCAGAAATGTTAATATCTTCCATCATAACCGTACTTTGTTTAGACAAAGGGTGTTTTTTTGAAACAAATGCCACCAGTGGTTCCCAATATATGGGAGTTTCTATTAAATGAGCATCTCTTGTTGGAGTAGCCAAAATGCCACAATCGATAATTCCATTTTTAAGTTGTTCGAGAATTTGTGCCGTTGTTAGTTCGGAAATAGTGATGGTGACATCCGGATACTTTTCGATAAAATTCAACAAAAACAGGGGAACCAAATAGGGGGCGATGGTTGGAATAATTCCAATGTGAAAATTACCGCCTAATATTCCTTTTTTATCCTTGATGATTTCTGTTATTCTGGCATGTTCTTTTAGCACTTCTCGAGCTTGGGCAATAACGCTGATGCCAATTTCAGTTGTTTCGATGGGTTTTTTTTGACGATCAAATAAAAGTACATCCAACTGTTCTTCCAGCTTTTGAATTTGCATGCTAAGCGTTGGTTGCGTAATAAAGCATTTATCGGCAGCATGTCCAAAACTTTTGTATGTATCTACCGCAACTATGTATTCTAACTGAGTTATGGTCATAGTGTGTTGTTTTCAATTTATTGATACAAAGGTAAGTTATTCAAAAAGAATAAAAAAATATTTTTTGTTTTTTGATAAAATGTCTCACTGTCATTCTCGGACGTTGATTTATTGGATCGATGAATATGAAGCCTAGTTGAAAAAGCTTGAACTAAATAAAACATTTTTCCGAAGCTTTCGAAGTCGGAAAAGAATTAAATTAAATAAAAAAGCTTAAGTAGTTTGAGCTATCTCAAATTTTCTTTAATTTTGCCAAATTCAAATAAAACAGAAAGCTTCATCTTATGAAAATCTCATACAATTGGTTAAAAAAATATCTAGACTTTAATTTAAGTGTTTCCGAAACATCAGAAATTTTAACTGATATTGGGCTTGAAGTGGAGTCAATCGATCTGTATGAGCCAATTAAAGGCGGATTAGACGGTGTTTTGGTGGGCAAAGTATTGAAGTGTGTTAAACATCCAGATGCCGATAAATTACAGGTTACAAAAGTAGACGTTGGCATGAGTGAGCCTTTGCAAATTGTTTGCGGTGCTCCCAATGTGGCTGAAGGTCAGACTGTTTTGGTCGCTACGGTGGGTTCAAAGTTGTTCTTTTCGGATGGAAAAGAATTGCTTATCAAGAAAGCAAAAATACGTGGAATTCCTTCCGAGGGAATGATTTGTGCCGAAGATGAATTAGGAATAGGAGAGTCTCACGAAGGAATTTTGGTGCTGCCAGATACATTTGAGGTAGGAACGAAAGCTTCAAAACTGTTTTTTACAGATAACGATTATGTTTTTGAAATTGGTTTAACTCCGAATCGTTCCGATGCGATGTCGCATTATGGTGTTGCACGAGATCTTGCGGCTGCTTTGACGATGCGGAAAAAGCAAGATTTTGTAGCAAAACTACCCGATGTTTTTGGATTCAAACCAGTGATTAAAAAAAATCCTATTAGCATTGTTATTGAAGATGTGGAAGGGTGTCCCAGATATGCCGGTGTGTTTTTTGAGAACATTACGGTGGGCGAATCTCCCGAATGGTTAAAATGTTTTATTACATCCCTGGGTATGAAACCCATTAATAATATTGTTGATATTTCAAATTTCGTAATGCTCGAAACAGGGCAGCCTTTGCATGCTTTTGATGCGAAAAAAATTACCGGTGATAAAATTGTAGTTCGAAAATCACAATCGAATGAGTTTGTAACCTTGGATGAGGTAAGTCGGAAGATGAATGGACGAGAATTGATGATTTGTAATGAAAACGAAGAGATGTGTATGGCGGGCATTTTCGGTGGATTGGATTCGGGAGTAACCGTGAAAACGACTTCGATTTTTTTGGAAAGTGCTTATTTTAATCCGGTTTCTGTTCGCAAAAGTGCTAAGTTTCATGGTTTAAAAACCGATTCCTCATTTCGTTTTGAACGTGGAGTAGACCCGGAAATGATTCCTTATGCTTTGCAAAGAGCCGCTTTGCTGATTTCAGAACTTTGTCCACAAGTGAAGTATTCACCGGTTCAGGATGTATATCCAGATCCGATGCAAAGAGTGAAAATTAGTTGTTCTTTTAATCGAATTAATACTCTGATTGGTAAAGAAATTCCCGCTGAAAAAGTGATTTCGATATTGGAATTGTTGGATTTTGAAATATTCAATCTTGTCGAAAATGGTTTTGAAACATTTGCACCTTTATACCGAGTAGATGTTACCAGAGAAGCTGATGTGATAGAAGAAGTTTTGCGAATTTATGGATTTAATTCTATTGAAATTCCCGAAACCTTGAGTTATTCATTGATGTTTTCCGATAAAGTGAATCTTAAAAAAGAACGTCTAAAAGAAACGGTTTCAAGTTATTTGTCCTCAAATGGTTTTTACGAAGCCATGAATAACTCTTTGAGCAAATCAGAATACCTTGAGTTGTTTGATGTTATTAAAGCAAATGAATTGGTTAAAATCCTGAATCCTCTCAGCAAAGATTTGGAAATAATGAGACAATCTTTATTGCCAGGTTTATTGGAAAATGTATTGCTAAATCAAAACTATCACCACGCTGATATTCGTTTGTTTGAATTTGGGAAAGAGTATCGTTCAAATCCTCTTTTTAGTAATTTGGATGTCCATAAAAAGTATGTAGAAAAAGAGGTTTTAGCTCTGGTAATGGCAGGAAATGAAAAACCAGAAAACTGGAAATTTTCCTCCTCAAAAATCGATTTTTTTACCTTAAAGTCGAACGTCGAAAAGATGATTCAATTTGCTGGATTAACTAAAAAGTTGACGGTAAAACAATTTTCCAGCAACACTTTTAAGGACGGGATTCAATATCTGGACTCTGCGAACAATGTAATTGCTTTTTGCGGTATTTTACATCTAAAAGTGGCCAAACATTTTGATATTAAGCAATCGGTTTATTATGCAGAAATTCGTTGGAAAAACTTCGCCGAAATGTCTGTAAAAAAATCTATAAAATACAATGATATCGTTAATTATCAGCCTGTTCGTCGTGACTTAGCACTTTTGTTAAACAGCCAAACAACCTATGATGAGGTTTATGAGATTGCCAGCAAAACACTTGGTAAAACTGTACAGGAAATAAATATTTTTGATGTGTATGAAGGAGATAAACTTCCCGAAGGAAAAAAATCGTATGCTGTTAGTTTTATATTACAAGATAGTACCAAGACGATGACCGAAATGGAAATTACTTCGGCAATGGATAAATTGGTGAAGGCCTATCAGACTCAATTGCAAGCCGAGTTGCGATAATGTAGGTTAAAATTACAAACTATTATTTCTCTATTCTTTACTTATATCTCTTGCTTTTTACCCTTTATTGATGCCCTTTTCATACTCCTTTCGATATGTTTTTCAATATTATTTGCACTTAAATATATGTGCATAGGAAATTTGTGTAGAAAATATTCACATTCTTTTGCTGTATTGATTAAATATTTTTTTATTTAATATTTTACACCTGATTATGTAACAGATGAAATGCCATAAAAGCTATTGGTAATTAGTCACTTAGTTGTTAATGGATGATGGTTTTCGTTTTTTCTGATAATCTTATTTTGATACTGCCCAAAAAAGTGTATAAAGCTCAAAAAATTACGATTTTTGTAGCACAAACAATAAAAATTGAAATTATGAACTTTACACAAGCACAAATTACGGAAATTTTAGATGAAATTGCAAATGGAAAAAATGGTTATCAAGAATTACTAAAGTTATCTTTAGAAAGCATTATGCGTTCAGAGCGTAATGAGTTTAATAAAGATAATGGTGATGTTAGTAATGGATTTCGATTAGGAAGCGTCTTGGGTCATGGCGGAAAGTTAGAATTGACCATTCCTAGGAGTCGACATCATAACTTTTATCCACTAATACTTGCATTAGTAAAAGAACAAAATGAAGAATGCAAAAACTTGGCTTATGAACTATATTCTTCAGGTTTAACAACCGAGCAAATAGGCAATTTATTTGATAAAATATATGGGCATCAATACTCCAAATCATCAATAAGCAATATGATGAGCAATGCAAAATCAGATATTGATTCCTGGTTAAAACGCAAATTGAATAAAAGATACCCAATTATATACATTGATGCAACGTATTGGCACACAAGGAGAGAAGATAGTGTTAGTAGCGAAGCTTATTATACCATTTTGGCTGTTCGTGAAGATAGAACTAGAGAAGTTTTATCAGTCGTAAATCATCCAACAGAAGGAGCTTCAAACTGGCTGGAAATTTTCGAAGAATTAAAAGCTAGAGGATTAGAGGAAGTTAATTTAGTAGTAAGTGACGGATTACAAGGAATCGAAAATGTAATCGCACAAGTATATCCAATGGCCATAGTTCAATTATGTACTGTTCATTTAACAAGAAATATACTTGCAAAAGTAAAACCATGTGATAAACAAATAATAGCAAAAGCAATGAGAGAGGTATTAGACCCTAGTGATCCTAATGACACTCCGATCAAGGGACATGAGAGATTTGTCGGTTTTATCAATCAATGGATTAAAAAATATCCAAGTTTAAAGAGCTATTTATCACCCAGAAATAAGTTGTATTTTAATTATCTGAATTATCATGTAGAAATTAGACGAATGATATATACAACAAATTGGATAGAACGCTTAAACAGAAACTACAAAAGAACTTTGAGGATGAGAAGTTCTATGCCTAGCCCTGAATCTGTGGTGTTTTTACTCGCAAGTGTAGCAACAAGAAGAAAAGAATATAACATGCCTATTTATCAATTTACCTATGAAACGAAATTATTTTACTAACTTTGTATTGAAAAAAAACAATACGTCTTAAAAAAGGAAAGTCCTAATGTTTTAATTAGGCTTTCTTTTAAAGAATTTTAGATCGATTGTTTGAGTTGAAATACACACTTTTTTGAACACTACCAATATGATTTTTAGTTTAGTTTTTTTGCTTTTTCTTATGATAATGTATGTTACTATACTCTTAATTGAAAGTTCGATTTTATAACTATCAGGCTTTCAGTTAATTGGTTTGGTGACGTTTTTGTATCTATTATTGTAAAACTAATAACACATGTGATTTTGTGTTAAAACTTCGCTAATGTAAAAAAAATAGCAACCATGCATCGTCATTTTGTGTCTATTTATTAGATTATAATTATATTAATACGATTGTTTTGAGAATAATTAGTTTAAAGTGTCTTTTTTAAATTGTTCGATTTTGTCTTTTTTTATAGTTCTTTTAATAAAAAAAAGATTGGGAATATTCGGAATGCAGTTGACAAGAGAGTAGTTAAGCAACATTTAATATTTAAAAATATGAGGAAGATATTTACATTATTGTTAGTTTTATCATCTTTTTTTCTTTTTTCTCAAGTAAAATTAGTGAACCCCGATGCAACCAAGATTTATCCAGATGATACGCGTATAACGTACATGGAATTGTCGGGTTATCCAGTGGATGCCCATTTTTTGCAATTTGTCGAAAAAGAAGTCCTGACAAATACCTTGATTCAGCGATTTAAGTTGGCCAAAGATGGTAAAACTTGCTTTTATCATTCTCATAAAGATATTACCGAAGAGATGATTGTGGATGCAATCAATGATGCTTATTATCTGTTTTATACAAAGGAAGCTTATGAAATTAATAAGCAAGATATGGATAAATCACTTTCGAAAGAAGATTATGATAAAGCAACAGTGCAAAATAATTACGATAAATCCATAAAGCAAAATAAATTAATCCCAATTTCTGCTTTAAATCAAAAAAAATGGAAAGCCGATGGTATTTTTGGTGGTTTTACTCCCCAACAAGAGATTTTGGAGAAACGTACTCAAAACACCAAGCATTTTCAAAAAGAGAATGGCGATATAGTTGCTCAAATTGGTGGGAATTATCATTATCAAG
>JAQUGA010000272.1 GCA_028684405.1 Bacteroidales bacterium
GAGTTTCATCCAATAATTTGTACTCTTCAGTTGTATATCCATCTGCTAAAAAGTCGCCACCATGGGGAATCACATTCATATCTATGGGATAATGATACGCCATCTCACCCGGAGTTCCATTGCGTTCGTTTTCAAGTTGACGAATTGCTTTTACGCCGGTGCCCGTAACCGATTGATAGGTAGAAACAACCAGACGTTTAATTTGATATTTAGCATGCAAAGGAGCCAAAGCCATCACCAATTGAGTTGTTGAACAATTGGGATTTGCAATAATGTGCGAGCGACCATCGAGGTGATTTGGATTGACTTCGGGTACGATTAAGGGAACATTTTCATTCATCCGCCATGCCGAAGAATTATCAATGACCCAACATCCGTTTTCGGCAAATTTTGGGGCCCATTCCAAAGAGACACTCGATCCCGCAGAAAACAATGCAAAATCAGGTTTTTGTTGAACTGCTTCAGCCAAAGAAACAATGGTCAATTCACGTCCAGCAAAAGGAAGTTTTTGCCCTACACTGCGCTCAGAAGCCACTGCAATAATTTCACAATCAGAATATCCACGCTCTTGCAATACTTGCAACATAACCGTGCCAACCATTCCGCTTACCCCTACTACAGCTATTTTCATAATTTGTTTTTTATATTGTGTCCACTTTAAAATACATAATTATCGGACAGATACTATGAAACAAAATTAGTAAAATAAATCCAAATTTCAGTGTTTTTTTTGGAAGTGATTGGTGATTGAGTAACTTGGTGATGGGTTCCGAATTGCAAAAATCTTCGATTTTATGACAATTTTAAAAAAATCCCCGAAAAATTACAAAAATCATAGCTTTTTTATTTTTCGGGAGTGACTATTTCCTCACGGTAGATGAAAGTAAATAAATCCTTTTTGCAATTTTTGCCTCAAGCTCTCTGAAATTGTAATTTTGTGTAATTTTGTCCGTTATTAAATGAATCTACAATCTACTATTACAATGGAAAACATCTCCACAGAAAACAAACGGAAATTCAAGCTAAAAACTTTGCTAAAAATCATGCTTTGGTTTTTATTAGGTCTTGTTTTTATTATTCTATCATTGTTTACAGCTGCCTATTTTATGGAGGATAAAATTGCAGCATATGCAATTGACAAATTGAATGAGGAGATGAATACTTCCATCACATACAAGGAATTGTCTTTTAGTTTTATCAATCGTTTTCCAGATGCTAGCCTCGAATTTAAAGACGTGATTATCAAAGAAGTAATTCCTTCCAACGAAAAAGAATCTTTATTGGAAACCAAGAAAATTCTAATTCGTTTTGATTTATGGGACATCGTGTCGGGAAATTATACAGTTCGGAAAATTGAAATTTTGGATGGATTTTTAAAATTAAAACATTTTGCCGATAATACCGATAACTATCAGATTTTCAAAAAAGACACTGCGCAATCAAAGAATGGATTTTATTATAAGCTAAATAAAATAATCGTAAGAAACATTGATTTTGATTTGTTGGGATTTAAAAACCAGGAACATTATTCGCTAAAAATTGAACAAGGCGAAGCCAAAGGAACCTTTGGCAATGAAAATTACACATTGAACGTAAATGCAGATTTGTTTATTCGGAAAATCATGTACGACAGTTCGGTTTTTGTAGCCGATAAACCGGCAAATGCCAATTTGGTTTTTTCAGTTCAAAATACAGATTCATATCATATCAAAAAAGGATTGTTGCAACTAAACAAATTAGAATACCTCATCGATGGCGATATTAACTATTTCGACACTTTGAAAAACTTCACTTTCAACATTCAAGGAAATAATTTAAAACTTCATGATTTCATCAAGGAACTGCCCGAAAAATATCAGCAACAACTAGATGGAATCACCACCGATGGGGATTTCAATTTTGAAGTTAGCATACTTGGTGATTTTGGCAATGACTCTCCCTTGGACATAAATCTAAAAGCGAGTATGCAAAATGGAAACATTAGCAAAAAAGAGAGCGACTTGAATTTATCGCAACTAAATTTTAATTTATTCTACACCAATGGAAATTCGATGTCGCTGGAAAACAGCAGAATATCATTCAATAATTTTAAAACAACGCATAAAACGGGAACTTTCCAAGGAAGTTTTTCCATTTCAAATTTCATTTCCCCTACCATAAAAGCCAAATTGAACGGAAATATTAGCCTCAACGATTTACATCAACTCATTAATAATAAATCTATTACAGAAATGAGTGGAAAAGCAAATATGGATATTGATTTGAATTTATCCCTCAAATCAATAAATGATTTTGCTCCAAGCGATTTTATTGGCAGTCAATCGTCAGGTAATATTAGCATCGAAAATGCCTCTTTTGTTTTCAAAGACAATCCCAATGCTATTCGAAACTTAAATGGTATTTTCCTATTTGATAATACCAGTTTAATGATTGAAAAAGCAAAATTCAACTATGGCATTAGCGATTTTGAAGCTTCGGGAAGTCTCCTGGATATTTTCCCCTTCCTTCTAAGTCCCGATTTTCCATTAAAAGCGAATCTGAAAGTTTCTTCCCAAAAACTCGACTTTGATGATTTGTTTAAAGCTGATAGTGGAAGTCAACAAAATGGAAACTTGGAAATGAAAATACCACAAAACATCAGTGCCAACGTTCATTTTTGGGGAAATCAGATGAAATTTGGAAAATTTTCAGGCAACGACTTAAATGCAAATATCGCTTTTGATAAAGGAAGGATTAATGTTCCAAACTTTAGCGTAAAGGCATTAGATGGTGACATTTCGGCACAAGCGAAGTTTTCTCAAACCAACGATAAGAGCTTTTTCGTAACAAGCAATGTGAAAATTAAAAATGTAAACCTGCGAAAACTATTTTATGCAATGAACGATTTTGGTCAAGAAAGCGATGGACTTACGTACGCCAAAATAAACGGAACGATAGATGCAGATGTGGA
>JAQUGA010000060.1 GCA_028684405.1 Bacteroidales bacterium
AGTTATCTCAATGAGTTTTGTTACATGTTCAATCGCCGATATTTTGGCGAAAATAAATTTGACAGACTTCTAATCGCAGGAATCAGCTATAAAAATGAATTTAGGTATAACATTAAGTAATCAAATTTTAAAAAAAAACTCCGAGTTTTCATCTGCAAAATCAAAATTGCGATGAGTTCGGAGTTTTTTGAATTTCAGTATGTTTACTATAAATTGGATTCATAGAAAGAAGAGAGTTTATTCAAACAAAACAACAATCAAATCCCTTCTAGTAAGAGGGTTTAGAACTCTTCGGACGTTTCTTTTTAAGCCACAAGTTTTCGCCAATTCTGGGGTCAACACTTGGTTCCAATCCATTTAATTTGGCCAATGATTTAAGTTTCATCGCATAGTCTTGAGATATTTGCCACAATGTTTCGCCTTGGGCTACTAAGTGAAAATCTCTGTCGCCCTTATTTCGCTTTGTTTCGATGTAAACAATATCTCCTTCCTTCAGTTTTGCATCCTTAGAGACGTCGTTATACTTACGAATGTATGACTCTCTTGAAAAGAAATCATTTGCAATGGTCAAAAAAGAATCATTTGCTTTGGCAATCACAAAACGAGTGTGATTATTGGTGTACACATCTCGTTCGTTGTGTTTTTCTGTAGGACGAAAAATAATCTCCTGGATTGTAACTGCATTATCCACTTCCGCTACCGTAGTAGAGGCGGTGAGTGGTGCTGTTTTTGGCGAAGGTTTGTCGTAATTATAAAGCTGATATTCTTCAATTATGCGAACCAAGATTTTAGAATATTCTGGATTGGTCGCATAACCAGCATCTTGCAATCCTTTTGCCCAAGATATATAATCATCGGAACTGTTGTTAAATAAAGAAGCATACCGTTTGTTTTCCACTAAAAAAAGAGAGTGATCGTCGTAACAATTTTCAATTGTGGCATATTTTCTAAAACAATCATCTTTTTCATCATCATCTTTTGTGTATGTTTCGCCATACCAAGATCCGCCACATTTTATGCCAAAATGATTGTTGGCATTTATGGCTAATTCGCTAGTGCCGGCTCCCGATTCTAAAATTCCTTGTGCCAATGTGATGCTTGCAGGGATTTTATATTCATTTGATTTTTTAATGGCGGAATTTTTATATTTACTGATGTAAATAATAATATCAGATTTTGTATAACTTTGCGACTGCAATGACGAAAATCCTAAAAGTAAGAAAACGAACGCTGAGAAAAATCTTTTCATAATTAATATTACTTCTAAATGTTTTGCAAAAATATAAAATCTATACGAACTTCAAACATTATAAAAAAATGAATTCAGATATTATAACAAAATATTTTCCCAATATCACAAGCATTCAACAAGAACAGATTGAAAGCCTATATCCTTTGTATGATGAGTGGAATAAAAACATCAACGTAATTTCGCGCAAAGACTTTTCTAACCTCTATATTCATCATGTTTTACACTCATTAAGCATTCACAAATTAATTGCCTTTAAAAAGGGTTCAAAAATATTAGATATTGGCACAGGAGGTGGCTTCCCGGGAATTCCTTTGGCTATTTTGAATCCAGATTCTAGGTTTCATTTAGTGGACTCTATTGGAAAAAAATTTAAAGTGGTAAAAGAAGTTAGTACCGCTTTAAATTTATCAAATGTTACTGCCGAACATATTCGGGCCGATGAGCATAAAGGAACCTATGATTTTATCGTGAGCCGCGCCGTAACTGCCATGCCTCAGTTTTTAAAATGGACCCAGGGAAAAATCAAAAAAAAGGAACAAAATGCCATCCCTAATGGGATTTTATATCTGAAAGGAGGAGATTTGAGAGAAGAATTAAGTTCCATAGGTCAGAAGATAGATGTGTATGAAATTTCCAGATGGTTTGAAGAAGATTTTTTCAAAGAAAAAAAAATAGTCCATATTTATTAAATTTAGTTCAAAATTTTACTAGATTTGCCATGTATAATTATTAATTTAATCCTATATTTATTATGAAATCAAAAGCTCAAGCTTTACTAAAAGATTCTAAAACAGCACGTTGGGTGGTTTTAACGTTAATCTCATCGACCATGTTTTTTGCCTATTTCTTTGTTGACGTGGCTGCACCTTTGCAAACAATGCTCCAAAAAGAACCTTACTTTTGGTCACCTGAAGTATTTGGAATGTTGGGTGGTTCAGAATTCTTTTTAAATGTATTTGCTTTCTTCTTAATTTTCTCCGGCGTAATTCTCGATAAAATGGGTATCCGTTTTACACTTATCACATCGGGTATAACCATGGTTGTGGGTGCTTTAATAAAGTTTTATGCACTTACGCCTGCCTTTGCGGATTCAGGTATTGGCGTTTCTCTTGCTAGCTTTCTCCCCTCTATCCCAGCCAGTGCAAAATTAGCATTTTTTGGATTTGCCATTTTTGGCGTTGGAGTTGAAATGGCCGGAATTACGGTTTCAAAAACAATTGTAAAATGGTTTAGAGGTAAAGAGTTGGCTTTGGCAATGGGCCTAGAAATGGCAGTTGCTCGTTTGGGCGTTTTTGCTGTTTTCCAATTATCGCCAAGATTTGCCGAAAGTGGTGGAGTTTCTAGTTCTGTAATGTGGGGAGTTGCATTCCTGTGTATCGGCTTTTTAACCTTCTTAATTTATACTTTCATCGATAAAAAACTGGATCAACAAATTGGTGAAGAAGGAAGTGTTGAAGAAGTGGAAGTTCCTTTCAAGCTTTCAGATTTACGCGAATTGATCACTAATCCAGGATTTATTACCATTGTTTTATTGTGTGTATTGTTTTATTCTGCAATATTCCCATTCCAAAAATTTGCAACTGATATGTTGGCTTCCAAGCTTGATGTAGATGTCACAAAAGCAGCTGGTTTGGTCTCCTATTTTCCTATCGGAGCCATGATCTTAACTCCTTTCATTGGATTGTTCCTTGATTTAAAAGGAAAAGGAGCATCCATGATGCTTTACGGAGCTATTTTACTTACTATTTCACATTTAATTTTTGCTTTGGTTCCAGCTGAGGCTTTTTCAACTCCAGTTGCCATTGGAACGATTGTGATTTTAGGAACTGCTTTTTCTCTTGTTCCCGCTTCTATGTGGCCTTCCATCCCAAAAATTGTAAAAGAACGCTATTTGGGATCGGCTTATGCTGTTACATTCTGGGTTCAAAATATTGGACTTTTAGCCGTGCCGATTCTTATTGGTTGGTCCATAACATATTCAAACCCAGGTGTTGCCGAGCTTATTGAGCAAGGCGTTGAGGGTGCTAAATATAATTATATGCTTCCTGAACTTATTTTTGCTGGTTTTGGCATTTTAGCAATTATTCTATCCATCGTTCTAAAAGTTGTCGACCGCAAAAAAGGCTACGGACTAGATATTCCTAACAAACAATCATAATTTTCAATTTATATTGAAATGAAATAAATAAAAAAGAGGACATTCGTCCTCTTTTTTATTTATTTTTACATGATTAATCAAACACACAATCCTATGAAAATAAAAAATTTAAGCTTCGTATTGTTATTGGTTTCTGCTTTTATTCTTTTTTCGTGTACATCGAGAGAAGCAAATGAAATCACCCAGAATTTTGATAGTGAAATGCTCGAAGGGGCATCCTTCTCAAAAGGAACGAAGGATAATTCCTATTCTTCTATTCCATTACCAAATGAGGAAAGTTCTTCTATGGAAGTATCCGAATCCTTAAGTCAATACATCATAAAAACGGCGGATATAAAAATGATGGTGGAAGATGTCAATGTGAGTACCGATAATATTGAGCAAATCCTCAAGAAAAATGGTGGTTTTATTGATAATTCAAACTTGGAAACAAAACCTTATTCCTTTTCAAATACTCTTAATATTCGAGTTCCGGCTGCGAAATTTGATCCTGTTATTAAAGAGATTACCGCATTGGCAGAATACATCGATCACCGGGTTGTAAATTCCGAAGATGCAACCAAAGCTTATGTTGATACGGAGGTACGTTTGAAAAATAAATTGGAAGTCGAAAAACGGTATATTGAGATATTGAGAAATCAAGCCAGGACAGTCGCTGACGTTCTTGAAGTAGAACGCCAACTCAATGATATTCGTATTGAAATTGAGTCCGCCCAAAGCTATTTAAACACTCTTAAAGATAAAATCAAATACAGCACCATCAATCTCGAAATTTATCAAACGGTGAATTACGTTAAAAAGCCAGAAACGAATCAAAAGTCCTTTTTTACCGATGTTAAAGAGGCTTTGCAGTTTGGCTGGAATGCCGTTTTGTCATTTATTCTTGTTTTCCTTCACTTATGGCCTCTGTTTGTTATCGCTTCTTTAATAGTAATTACCGTAGTTTTTATAAAGAGACGAAAAAAATAGTGCTTATGGTAAAGCTTTGCTCCCCGATTCCTACGTATAGATACAATATTAATATTAATATACACTGCAACGAAAATTTGATATTCTCTCGCTAACCCAAAACAGGATGGATATAACAATTTTAGATTTGAAGTGTTGTATTGATTGCAATATGAAATAGGTATTAAACGAATAAAAAAAACAATGCAACTCAGAAATCTCTTCCTCATCTCAGCTTTGTTGTTGGGACTTTTATTAGAACAATTTGCGGTCGGCTTGCAAGGATATTTAATCTACATCTTGTGTTTTATGATGTCTCTGTCTTTGCAGTCCATTTCAATATCTATTTTTAAACCGCATTTAAAATTATTAAAACCCATTATTTCTACAATTCTTCTGAATTATTTTCTTTTCGGAATTATATTAATGTTTTTGGTGTACCTGATAATACCTTACGACAAAGCACTTTATATTGGTTTTTTAATGATAGCAGTAGCACCTCCCGGCGTTGTTATTGTCCCTTTTGCGGTTCGTATGAAATCAGATATTAATTACGCAGCCCTAGGGGTTGTGGGAGCATATCTTTTTACAATCATTCTTTTTCCGCTTACCTTGTTTTTTTTGGGCGCAGAAGTCGATTTTATGAATGTCTTTAAGCTAATTTTTTATTCGGTGGTTTTACCCATATTTATTTCCCGAATTTTTCGACATCCTGCTATTTTTAAATTTACAAAAAAACACCAATCTTTGCTGATAGATGTTTCATTTTTCGTTCTGATTTATGTCGTTATTGGCATCAATAAATCGGTATTGGTCAACGATTTCAGAGTCTCCATTTTGCCCTTGTTGGTATTGGGCATTTTGCTTTTTCCCATCGCTACTGGACTTATATTTCTGCTGAAAAAAATGAAGAAAAGCAAAGAAGTTAGTACTAATTTTTCTCTCTTATTAATGGTCAAAAACAATGGTTTTTCGGCAGTCTCTTCACTTACTTTGTTTGGAACGGTGGCATCCATTCCATCTGCTGCACTAAGCGTGGTTTTGTTGCTCTATTTGATTGTTTTGCCCGGAATAATGGATTTTATTTTCAAGAAACCAAAGCAACCTGAGCTTATTGAACAAATATATTTATAACGTTTGTAAGCATCCAATAATCATCATATTAGGTAGATTTGCTATATTTTATCGGACAGCAATTATACGGAATTTTACACAAATTCGGCAATAACTGTTTTTTTAGCTCTAACTTGTTGTCCGATTTTTACTTTAACTTCTACATTAAGAGGTAAGTATAAGTCGACCCTAGAACCAAATTTAATGATTCCAAATTCCTCGCCTTGCGATAAAACTTGTTGCTCGGTGGCATGACAAACAATTCTTCTGGCCACGGCTCCTGCAATTTGTTTTACTAAAATCTGAGCTTTATTATTTTCGATGACAATGCTATGGCTCTCATTTTCGGTGGATGATTTTGGCAACCATGCTACTAAAAATCTTCCGGGATTGTGTTTTTTGTATATGATTTTACCCTCCACTGGTGCATAATTTACATGTACATTTAAGGGCGACATAAATATTGAAATTTGTTTTCTTTTTCCTTTAAAAAACTCTGTTTCAATCATCTCTTCAATGACAACAATTTCGCCATCAGCAGGGGCAATGATATGGTTTTCATTGATTTCAATGCTTCGGTTTGGAACTCTAAAAAAACGGATAAAAAATATTTGCAAACAGATTAATATGCCATAAAAGACAGCATGATAATACGTTTGTGCAGGGAAAAGCCAGTTAGCAATGAATGCCAATAAAGCAAAAACCAGGAACGTTACCAAAATAGTGGGATAACCCTCTTTGTGAATCTTCATTTCAATAAAATTTTAAATAAGTTGTAAATATATAAATACTAATGGTGCACTAAACAAAACGGCATCAAATCGGTCGAGCAAGCCTCCATGGCCGGGAAGAATGTTCCCGGAATCTTTTACTCCCACATTCCTTTTTAGCATCGATTCTGCTAAATCTCCAAAATTGGCAGTAATAATTATAATCAGAATTAATATCAGCCAATTTAGCATGGGCATAAATTGAAAATAGTCATTTATGAAATAGGAGGCCAGGAGTGAAAAAGTGAGTCCGCCAAACAAGCCTTCCCATGATTTTTTTGGCGAAATACGCTCAAATAAGCGATGTTTTCCAAAAGTACTTCCCACAAGATAGGCACCTGTATCATGAATCCAAATTAAAACAAAGTAACTTAATATAAAATAAGCACCCGAAACTTCTCCAACTGTTTCCAAACGAATGTTTGAAAGCAAAGCAAAAGGAACGGTAGAGTAGGCGACCGCAAAAAAACCACCCACCACATTGCTGAGAGAGTTTTCTGTTTTTCGATACATTTCAACGCACATTTGTATTGGAAGTACCAGAAGTAGCAACCATAAATATTGCTCGGGCAGAACATTATAGCCAATGGAGCAAATTAAAACAAAGACCAAAACGGACATCAGACCCGTTAATTCCTTCGAAATGGAAAATGTACTTTTGTTATTGCACAGTTTTATAAATTCTAAAGCGCTCGAAAATGCGATTAATCCAAATAAAACGGTAAGTACGTAAGGATGAATTAATATGGCAGAAATCATTACTCCAATAAAAACGATTCCTGTTAAAGTTCTTGTTTTTAGGCTACTAAGCGACATATCGTAGAAATAGAGTGATAGTAATTTGGCCTTGCAAACTAGGATTGGGAAGAATTAAAGTTTGAGCAGGATATACATTTTTATTGCTTTTGGCAAGCAATCGCAATGCTTCCGCATTTGAGTTTTCAACTTGATTACTGAGGGCTATTAGTACCAAGTGACGTGTTTTTTCGAGTAGATTTTCGAGGTTTGTCGTTTTGCTGGATAGAATAATACCTCCGTTTTTAGAAATAAGAAAATCAACAGGCATTATCATATAATCATATACACTTGTAGTGAGCGTGTTGTCAAAAACACTTAATCCGCAAACATTTAGTAGTTCTCCTAAATCGGCATTGTTGCAAAAGACAGTGTTTAGCTTTTTGTCATGAAAAAAGGTAGATACTTTTTCAACCAACTCTTTTCCGTTGGCACACAAATGAAATATTCCTCCGTTTTGAGTAAATTTTTCGGCAAAAGCTAAATCTGGAAACTCATCGGGATTCTCTTTTGTTTCGGGTTTTATTTCAATTTTGTCCGAAAGAATCTCTTCGTCTTTTTCAAGAAGGGACTCCCTGATGGATTTTAAAATTTGCTCTTTTACCGAAGTTTGTTCCATGCTTTTATCTTAGTTATTCAAGGGGCGTATCGCTTTTTTCATCGGGGGTTTCCTCTGTCTTTTTTTCCTCCGCCTCAATTATTTCAGCTTTGATATCCAATACTTCATGAGGACGCTCGCCTAAAATAGCAACCACATCTTCGCGGAAAATAACCTCTTTTTCAAGAAGCATATTTGCTAATATTTCGAGTTTGTCCTTATTGTCTCTGATAATATCTTTTGCTCTTTCGTATGCTTTTTCAACCAATTTGTGAATTTCAGAATCAATCAATCGTGCCGTTTCATCGCTGTAGGGCTTTTGGAAAGTATATTCAGATTGACCGCTAGAGTCGTAGTAACTTGTATTGCCAATTTTTTCATTCATACCAAAGTAAACCACAATCGCATGTGCTTGTTTTGAAACCCTTTCAAGGTCATTTAAAGCACCCGTGGACACTTCTCCGAAAAAGACCTCTTCGGCGGCACGACCCCCCAAAGTCGCAGTCATTTCATCAAACATTTGATCAAAGGTTGTGAGTTGACGCTCTTCGGGCAAATACCAAGCAGCTCCCAATGATTTTCCACGAGGAACTATCGTTACTTTTACAAGAGGCGAAGCGTGTTCGATAAGCCAGCTTACTGTAGCATGACCCGCTTCGTGGAAAGCAATCACTTTTTTCTCTCTGGGTGAAATAATTTTAGATCGACGTTCGAGTCCACCCACGATACGGTCGATGGCATCTAAAAAGTCTTGTTTACCAATTGATTTTTTTGCTTTTCTTGCTGCAATCAAAGCTGCCTCGTTACAAACATTGGCAATGTCGGCACCCGAGAAACCAGGCGTTTGGCGAGCAAAAAATTCGCTGTCAAAATCTTTATTTAATTTTAAATTCCGAATGTGTACTTTGAAAATTTCTTTTCGTTCTTCTACATCTGGCAATTCAACATGAATCTGACGATCGAAACGACCTGCACGCATCAAGGCTTTGTCTAAAACATCAGCCCTATTGGTTGCAGCCAAAATGATAACTCCGTTGTTGGTCGAAAAACCGTCCATCTCGGTTAGCAGTGCATTCAAAGTGTTTTCGCGTTCATCATTGGAACCCGAAAAATTTGCTTTTCCGCGAGCTCGTCCGATGGCATCAATTTCGTCGATGAAAATAATACAAGGTGCTTTTTCCTTGGCGGATTTAAATAAATCTCGAACCCGAGAAGCACCTACTCCGACAAACATTTCTACAAAATCGGAACCCGATAAAGTGAAAAATGGAACTTTGGCTTCGCCGGCAACGGCTTTTGCTAATAAAGTTTTTCCTGTTCCCGGAGGACCAACTAAAAGTACGCCTTTCGGGATTTTTCCACCCAGTGTGGTGTATTTTGATGGATTCTTTAAAAAGTCAACAATTTCGATAATCTCTTCCTTGGCTCCTTCCAGTCCGGCTACGTCATTAAAGTTGACATTGACAGCGGCATCTTTGTCAAATAATTGGGCTTTCGATTTCCCGAAATTAAACATTTGAGAGCCACCAGAGCCTTTGGTCATCGAACGCATGATGAATATCCAAATAACGACAATCACAATAATGGGCAAAAACCACCCAAACATTTCTGTCCAATCTTTGGAGTTGTCATAAGCGATGATTACCGGTTTGAAATTTTGAATAATTTGAATTTTCTCTTCTTCAGTTTTTCCAATAGTATCTTTTGTAATAATCTGATTTTGAGCTTTTTCGACAAAATTATTAAAGGTTTCTACCGAACCTATCATGTGAAAATAATGAGGGCCTTCCTGAGCTTTTCCGGTTTTTGTATTGATAAAATCTTTATACCGCTCCTCGGTTTTCATGCTGTCGGGCTTAATATAAATTTGAGCTTGTTCTTTTTTTCGAACAATTACAATTTTATCAACATGCTGACTTACAAGTACTTGATTTAGTATGTTGGAGTCAATCTCTTTGGCTTCTGGATTTGTATTCCAAAAGTAACTGCCAATAAACAGTAAAGCTAAGGCTCCATATATCCAATAAAAATTGAAAAATTCTTTTTTCGATTTCTTTTTCTTTTTCGGTTGTTCCATAAAATAGTCTCTAGTTTTTTAGTCCTTAATCAATACTTATTTTTTTGATTTCAGCATCTGCCCATAATTGCTCCAATTTAAAGAATGTACGGGTTTCCGGTAAGAAAATATGAATTAGTACATCAAAATAGTCTAACAAAATCCATTCTTTATTTTCCGTGCCTTCAATGTTTATAGGTTTGATTTTGAATTCGTTGCGAATAGAATAGATGATTTCATCGCTGATGGTTTCTGCTTGAATTCCAGAATTTGCAGTGCAAATAATGAATTTGTCGAACAATGTATTGGGAACGTGTTCAATGTTTAAAACAGTAACATCGTCGGCATTTTTTCTTAACATTGCATCGATAGCTGTTTGACTAACATCTACTTTGTTTATTGTGTTTTTTTTATCTGCTTTTAATCTGGGCATATTATTTTTTTTGCAAAGATAACTAAATTTACAATTGATGGATTTATTATATAAATAACATGGTAACTCTTATGTTTTTTTAGGAGATTTTTTTTGTGGCGGACATAAATTAAAGCGTTGGATGTAGAGTATTGACAGGAAAAAAACTATAATTCCTCTGTTTGAAGAATTTTAATCATCTCTTTAAATTTTAAAATCCGAAGAACAATGGCATAAAGCATTTCTAAGACTACAAACAGAGCCAATCCGATGAGCCAATTTGAGATAAAAGTACGTATCAGTATGATTGTTAAGATACTCAACGCAAAAAATGCTAGAAATTGCCATAAATAGCGAACATTAAAGTTGAATTTGAAGATTTTCATGGCTAAATACATTTGTAAACCCGCCGTAATAAATTGAGTGATTACGCTTGCCCATGCCGATCCAACGGCCATAAAACGAGGGATTAAATACAGATTCAAACCAATGTTTAAAACCATACCCGAACTTGCAACAATGTTTAGTTGTTTTAAATTTCCGTTTGCAGTAAGCAGCGATCCGAAAATATAAGTTGTAGAAATGGCTGTAAAACAGATCATTAACATGCCAAAAATAGTGGCTGATTGATGAATTCGAAGCATGTATTCCGAAATACTTTCCAATGAATGAATGGGATACAAAAGTGTCATTATTTCATGTCGGTATGCAAAACACGATACAGCAACGATAAATGCAGGAATAACAAGCAATACAATGGAGAGTTTTACAATTTCGCCAACATGCTCTTTTTGCTTTATCATTTTTGCAAAAATGGGCAATAATAATACCGAAAATAGATATGCAATCATATTGGCAGCATCCAGCAAACGATAGGCAGAAGCGTATGTTCCCGATTGGTATGCGCCAATTCCTGTCGGCAAAATACGCTCAATCATAACGCTGTCGATGCGGTTGTAAAACGACATTAATAAGACCAAAACGGCAAACGGCATGCTTTGGCGAAAAACCACCAAAATAAACTTTCGATTCCAATATAATTTTGAAAATTTAGCCTTGCGAACGACCACCACAAATGCAATAATCGCCGTTATAAAGTAGGCCACTGTTTGTGCATAAACAAACCATTTGATATTAAACTGAATGGAACTGATATTGCCCCAAATCAGAATGGAGCAAAAAACAATCATTAAAAAACGGTCGAGCACCGAAATAATACTGTCGGTTTTGAAAAGATGCAAGCCCGTAATATTCGACCGCAAATACAAAACAAAGGATATCAACATTTGATTGAATGCCATAATATACAAAAGTTGCATCTGTTCGGCATTGTATCCAATAATAAAACCTATCGAGATGGTTGTGATTGCATAAGCCACGCTCAGTAGGATTTTTATAACTAAAATTCCCGAGAAATATTTGTTTAGTAAATGATGGTTTTGTGCAATATTTCGATTGTTGAAGTTGGTTAAGCCCATGTCCAACAAAATATTAAATAAAAAAGAAAAATTAAAAATGGCATAATAAAACCCGTACGATTCTGCTCCAACAATATTTTGTACCGCTCTGTCGATGCCCAAAATCCAAAATGGCTTAATGAGCAAATTAAGCGATAGCAACAATATTAAATTGGTCAAAAACTTTTTTTTCATGCTTAAATTACATTATTCAATAGGAATAAAAAAGAAATTTTGAGAAACCGAAGGACATTTATCGTAGTCAACTAATTTGCCCTTGCAAAATTGCTTGCATTCGTAGCCCAAAGCCAGCATAAAATCAATACAATTGATTCGATTTTGGTTTTCCCAAAGTTCAGTATAAACAATTGGCTTGTTTTTTCTCAGTATGTTTTCGCCTCCTTTGAGAACGAAGAATTCAAAATTTTCTACATCCAGTTTAATTCCTCCAATGGGTTCATTTTGAATCTCTTGAACATCATCCAGTCGTTTCATGTCTGCTTCATAATGCAATCCGCAATTGAAATCCGCAATACTTTCGTGGCAAACATGGCTCGATCCGTGTAGTTTTATTTTTCCTTCAACTGGCAAAACCATCTTGATTTTTTCGTTGGATTCTCCCCATTCAAAATCTAACACGC
>JAQUGA010000061.1 GCA_028684405.1 Bacteroidales bacterium
ATCCACATTCCGTTTTACATTGTCTTTTCAAAAAACAAAAGCCGAAGCCGAACTGTTAAACGAAATCGTGGAATTAGATTCCGCAATTAAAAACATTAAGGTATTGGTGGTTGAAGACATCGCACTCAATCAATTGTTGATGAAAACACTTTTGGATGATTTCGGATTTGAAAGAGATATTGCTTCCAACGGAAAAATAGCCATCGAAAAACTAAAAACCAAATCCTACGATATTGTATTGATGGATTTACACATGCCCGAAATGAATGGTTTTGAAGCCACTGCATACATTCGTAAGGAAATGAATTCAAAAATCCCAATCATTGCATTAACCGCAGATGTTACAACCGTTGATTTAGCCAAATGCAAAGAGGTTGGAATGAATGACTATGTTGCAAAGCCAGTTGACGAAAGACTTCTTTACAGTAAGATTGTGGGGCTGGTAATGAAGAGAATCATACGGACAGATTCTAAGAAAAAGAATCTCGAAAATATGGTAAAATCAAAATATACGAATTTGCAATATTTGCATAAAAGAACCAAGTCAAATCCAGTATTAATGACCGAAATGATTAGCCTTTATCTGCAGCAAACCCCACCATTGGTAAAACTAATGAAACAAGGAATGCAAGATAAAGACTGGAATTCGCTGTATATGGCTGTTCATAAAATGATTCCTTCATTTTCAATTGTAGGAATAAGTTTAGATTTTGAGAATATGGCCCGAAAAGTTCAGGATTTTGCAGCTTCACAAAAGAATATAGACGAAATCCCAGACTTTGTTCAACAACTTGAAAATGTTTGCAATTATGCCTGTATAGAATTAGAAGAAGAGTTAAATGTGATAAAAACTAAAAAAGATGAATAACAAAAATAAAACCAATCTGCCAACAAGCAAGATAAAACTCTTTTTGGTTGACGACGATGCCCTGTATCTAAAATTGCTGGAAATCGAGTTGCTTCAACATGCTGATTTTGAAATTGAAACTTTCCCGACAGGAGAGGAGTGTTTGAAAAATATTACGCGTAGTCCGGATGTGATTATTTTAGACTACCATCTTAATGGAGTTGATAAAAATGCAATAAACGGAATAGAAACATTGGATAAAATTAAAACTTTCAATTCTGACATTCCAGTCATCATTTTATCTTCTCAGGACAAAATCGAAGTGGCGGTCGATTGCATGCACCACAGAGCCTACGATTATGTGGTAAAGAGCGAAACTTCTTTTCTACGACTCCAAAAAATTATCACATCTATTTTTCACTATAAAAAAATGGAAAAAGAATTGAAGTGGTATATGGAGAGGATGTAAGGGCTTTAGCCTGATAATAGTGCTAAAGCACAAAAGGTTTTCACGAATACGGATATGATATTTAATTTCCTCACTATTAAGATATTCCATCTTTTTCAACACAGATTTAATTGGGTTCTATCTGTTTTTGAAAAAGTAAAAAAACAAATTTTTAGAACCCACCATATATAATATATATCCGACCGATGGGAGGATACCTTATTCTATCGCCTTGAGAAAATTAACATCAAAAAATCACGAAATTTGGCTTCTTCCCATTCTTGACTATAACAAACTTAGCAAAACAAATATCCAGTGAGCTGAAATTCCAGCAAAAAGTCCACCTATGGTATGTGAAAGAATTGCTTTTCCTGTCAATTTTCTATATCCTAGCGAATCAAGCATTGCCGTGTGGGTGCTTAAATAACCACTCCAGCACATTCCCATGGCGGTAAATACGGCAATGGCATTGCCGTCAATTAAACCCTCATTTTGAAATTTTGGAATCAATCCCAGAGCAGCACCAACCGCTCCAAGAGATGTTATTGGAAAGGCGATCAATTCTGGATGATGGAATCCGAACAACCAAACGAATATAAAATCAATTTTTTGTGCCAGATACGGAAGTAAAGCGATTCCTTCATAAGCGCCTCCTGTATACCCTTCAACGCTAGGTCCAAAAGTAAGAATCATAACAAATGTGGAGATAATTAGTACTCCAGGAATAATAGCAAGTCCAAGATCAACTCCTGTTTTTCCTCCGTCAAGAATTGCGTTTAATCCTCTTAAAAAAATACCGCCCTCGGTTTTAAAAGAGATCTTTTGCTCGTCTCCGCCTTCCACTTCTTCTGTCGCAAAATAGGGATACTCCTTAATGATAAATCGTTGCATTACTCTGGTTGAAATAATACTTCCGATAATAGCTCCTATCAATCCGACAACAGCTGCATAACCATAGCCTCTACCCGCCATAAAAATGATGACAACCAATCCCATTCCAAAGGCTGTTCCGAAGTTGGTGAGAGATATTAATTGGTGTTTTTTAAAATATCTATTGAAATTATGATCTTTGGCTAGACTAATAATGGCAGGATTATCTGATAAAAATGTCAACAATCCGCCCAATGCAGCCACTCCTGGCAAATTATAAAGTGGTTTCATCAAGGGTTTTAGCAATACTTCGAGTAAGCGAACCACTCCGAATTCGGTAAGAAGTTTGCCCAAAGCTCCCGACAAAACGGTGATTGCCATGATGTAAAAAACAGTCTCAAGCAATAAGCTGTAGGAGGTTTGCATAATTGTATTGAGCATATTTGGCAAGCCCATTCTGCTTGAAATAAATGCAAAAGTTCCTAAGAAAACGACTAAGAATACTCCAGCTTCTGTTCGTCGTCTGGTCAGAAAATTAAATGATCTTTTTTTCATAAACTGGCGTTATAATATAATTGTTATTTTAAAACATTTATTTTCCAACGAACACCAAAATTAAATGTTTGGTATTGCAATGGTTTATTATTGGAAGTCCAAACAGCATGTACTCGTACATCTTTACTGTCTTTTATCGGAAAATATTCAATTCCTGCTCCATAGAAAAAATGCTCCGTTCCAGGCACCACATAACGGTCGTATATAAACAAATCCGTCGAGTTTTGTGATTTATTCTGATCATAACCTGATTTTGCAATCAGCGTTATTTGGCTATTTACAGCATATTTCAAATGACCAATAACAGAATAATCCGATACCAAATCATTTTGGGAATCCGAAAACCTGTCCATTAAGTCTATTTCAGCGGAAAACTTTTTGTGTCTAAATTTATTTCCTAAAGTAATGTAATTGATATATTGACCTTTTTCGACTTCGATTCGATTTAGAGAATAAATAGAATTAAATCCTTTAAAATTTCCGTACCAAATTAAGTTGTAGGCATAAATTCCTTGCAATGTTTGGGTTGTAAAAGGAGAATTTACGATTTGAAACCCTAGAATGTGTTTTTCATTCGTCGTTTTATAGTTTACCGTACCTCCAATCTGATAGCAAGTAACATTGTTCCAAAACGCTGACCAAAAATATAAATCAATGGGTGCAGAATCATATTCAAAACCACCAATGGCAACAACTTGTTTTCCTCCAGAGATAGAAAAGTTTTTATTTATTTTGTAAGTAAGATAAAGCCAATCTGTTGCATTAAAGAAACTCTGATAATTCGGTTTGCTGTCTAAAATCATACGTTGGCGATAGTTATAAGAGAATTTATTATTGATTTCTCCTTCAAGTATGATATTTAAGTATTTTCCATCCAAACTAGACAATGTGGATAGGCTATCCTGCATTGGAACTTTAGCAGTAAAGTCAAAACGGGTATCAAATTTCAATCGAACTGTGGGAATTGTATCCTGCGACAGAATGGTTTTGGGCAATAAAATAAATGCAACAAACAGTGCAAATGTAACTCTTCTCATCTTCATTAATAGTAAGTACTAAAGGGCTGCAAATATAGACAAATAAAAATTATCAAAACCAAGACTTTTATCACATCATCTTTACATAGATGATAATTACATAACATTTAATTTCAATCATATTGACAACTAGGCTTTTATGAATATGTTTAATAGATTTGTCAAAATGATAAAAACGATTTAGGTTTTACAAAATCATTGCTTTTCCGCAATTTATTTCACCTCCATAAAGGGTGTAAATTGCTGAAAATCAATTCATCCTTTAGGATTGAGGAAAAAATTGATAAAAGCAATTTACGCCAAATTCAATCTATATTATTTTATCGGACAATAGTGATTGCAGATACAAAACAGGAAGTATTTACTACATAAATGAGCTTTTTTCAATTTTTTACCATTTCTATATCTACAAAAAAATGTATTTTTGGTTTTTATTGTAATAATGTGAAAAGAGTGTAAGATGAGAATTACTATTTATTTTATTTGCATAGTGAGCCTGACATTTATTATTGCTTCATGCAAAAACAATCCTGATAAAAAAGGAGAAGACCAAAAGAGTATTGAGGTAAAATCAGATTCTATTTTGTTTGGAATGAATGTAGACGATTATAAATCTCTAAAAATACAATAAAGTCGGGAGAGAGTTTTTCGGTATTGCTTTCTCGTTTCGGTGCAAGTTCGGCCGACGTTCATAGGTGTGTGGAATTATGTGAAGATATTTTTGATTTGCGAAATGTTCAACAGGGCAGACCTTATTATGTGTTTTTGGATAAAAATAAAGAAAAATTGCAATGTTTTGTTTACGAACATTCTAACTTACAGCATTTAATTATTGACTTTAGAGACTCCCTGAGGGTTCGTTTGGAGGAAAAAGAGATTGAGCAAATCACCCGAATTTCTTCTGGAGAAATCGAATCTTCGCTTTGGAATGCGGTGACCGCCATTGGTGTTAGTTTTGAATTGGCTCTGAAACTTTCAGAAATTTATGCATGGACTGTTGATTTTTATGCTTTGCAAAAAGGCGATAAATTCACTGTTTTATATGATGAGATTCAAATTGATGGAAAAACAGAAAAAATTGGGGATATTAAATATGCCTATTTCGAGCACAATGGAAAGCCTCTGTATGCTTTTGCTTATCAACAAGATTCTATTGTAGAATTTTTCAATAAAAAAGGAGAGAATTTAAGAGGTGCATTTTTAAAAGCACCTTTGCGTTTTTCACGAATTAGTTCAAGATTTTCTAACTCCAGATTACATCCCATTTTACGTATTCGTCGCCCACATCATGGAGTCGATTATGCAGCTCCCGTGGGAACTCCTGTATTATCTATCGGCGATGGCGAAGTCATTCATTGTGGTTACAGTGGGGGAGCAGGTCATCTCGTGAAAATTAGACATAATGGAGTCTATTCGACTGCTTATATGCATCTTTCAAAATATGGTCAGGGCATAAAAAAGGGAAGTCGGGTCCGTCAAGGACAAGTAATTGGTTATGTGGGAAGTACAGGTTTGTCTACAGGTCCACATTTAGATTTTAGATTTTATAAAAATGGAACTCCCATCGATCCACTTTCGGTAAAATCACCACCTATTGACCCGATTCGGGAAGAGAATAAAGAGGATTTCTTGAAATCCATCGAATTTCCAATTACTGTTTTGGACAGTATGAAAGGAAAAAATAGAATTATGCCTGTTGAAAAACATGGGGTTGAGTTTCAGTGGTAGTCTTATGTTTCAAATATTAAAAAAGGCTGTCAAAATTTGACAGCCTTTTTTAATATAGAGTGATTTCTATTCGATTCCGGCAAAATATTTCATAAATTGAATTCTGAGATAAGCATCTGGGTTTTCTGTCTTTTCAAAACTCATTTTTCCTTTGAAATCGGCAATGGATTCGAAGTTTTTAGAGTCCATCCATCTTTCTATTTCTTGAAGCATCTCCGGAATAATATCAAATCCTTTTTTATAGATTGCCGAAACAATTTGAATAGCAGAAGCACCTGCTAATAGCTGCTTTATAACGTCAAAACCGCTATGAATACCAGTTGTGGCACAAAGATCGCTTTTTAGTTTGTTCGACAGCAAGGCGACCCATCTGAGTACCAAAGCGTTTTCTTCGTGTTTGCTGAAAACATTGGTCGAAGTCATGGTCATTTTATCAATGTCAATATCTGGAGAATAATAACGATTAAAAAGCACCAATCCATCTACACCTGCCCACGACAATTTTACCATTGTTTTCGCCAAAGATGAGAAGTAGAGAGATGTTTTGATGGCAACAGGTATGTTGACAATTTCTTTTACATCTTCCAAAATATTGAAATAATTGTTTTCATATTCGCTGGATGTTTTTTCGGGATCGGTTGGCAAAACAAAAATATTTAATTCTAAGGCATCGGCTCCGGCTTGTTCAATTTCTTGGGCAAACTTTGTCCATTTGCCGACGGAAGTACAGTTGATGCTGGCAATTATTGGAATAGAAATTGCTTTTTTCGCCTCTTTAATTAAATCAAGATACTCTTGTAGTTTGTGCTGTTTTGTATACTCGCTGATGTAATCTTCGGCTTCAGGATAATAAAAAGCTTCGTTTTGAGAGGCTACAGTCCGACTGACTTCGTGCATGATTTGTTCTTCAAAAATAGATTTTAGAACCACTGCTCCGGCCCCCTTTTTTTCAATCTCAATAAGGTTTGCCACACTGTTTGTTAAACCGCAACTTCCTACGATAATGGGATTTTTCAAATTGAGACCTAAATATTTTGTTCTTAAGTTTGCCATAATTGCTTAATGTTTTAGAGTTTCATTAAAAAATTGATATCCGATCCGATGGGGTATTCTTTTGGTTCTTGATTGTATTTTAAAACTCTTAGTGGTTTGCCACCTTTAATTTTAATAGTTTCTCCCTCTACAATTAAAGAGCAAGCTTCCCGAAGTCCAACAACGGTTATGTCTTGGTTTAGAGTGATAAATTCATTGATTCGATCGTCTCTGGTTTCGCCTCCGTGTTTAATCATAGCATCAATTGTTGGAGTAGGATCCAGATAATGAGGATTGATTTGAAATGGAACTAAATTTAGGCAGTCGAAGCTTTCAGGTTGAACGATAGGCATGTCGTTGGTGGTTCTGAGAGTGGGACAAGCAAGATTAGAGCCTGCACTCCAGCCAATAAATGGAGTTCCATGAAGGGCTTTTTCGCGAACAGCCGACATTAATTTTAATTTGTGCATCATGTGAACTAAATGGAAAGTGTTTCCTCCTCCAACAATAATACAGGATGCGTTTTTTACAGCCTCAACTGGGTCAGAGGCTTTATGAACGGAAGTAATTTTTATTCCGATGGTCGACAAAGCTTTGGCCACTTTCGTTTCGTATTCGTCGTAACTAAAGCTTACTCCTGCATAGGGAATAAAAAGAGCTTCTTTGACGCCAGTTCCGACCAAAAAGAGTTCGATTTCTGCCAAGGGCCATGCTAAATAGTTTTCACCAAAGTTTGTTGAGTTGCTGATTAATAAAAGCTTTTTCATGTTTTGTATTTTTGTGATATAATTTATATAACAAAGAAAAGGTTTTTTTTTATAAAATCCAAGATTTATAACATAAGTCTTGGATTTAGAAAAGTTAACGGATGCTTTTAAAATAATGTAGTCTCATCTTGCAAACAGAAATTAAACAAAAAAAACTCGACTTGTTCAGGGTCGAGCTTTTTTAATTTTATAAAAATAGTATTTGAGTGAGGATAAATAGGGGCAATAACACAATGAGCGAAAACTTAAACATGTAGCCAAAGAAACTGGGCATGTCAATTTTGTTTTCCTCAGCAATGGCTTTTACCATAAAGTTTGGTCCATTTCCAATATATGTCATGGATCCAAAAAACACAGCAGCGACCGAAATTGCAGTTAATAAGATTTCGGGAATTCCTGCTACAATAATCTCTCCTGGATGAAAATCATGCAATCCCAACGCTAAATTGTAAAAAGAAACGGCTGTGGGTGCGTTGTCTAAAAATGCACTTAAACTTCCGGTGGCATAATAGAATTGAGTAGAGGTGTGAATCCCAAATGAACTTGCGTTTTGCGCTAAATAAATTAAGGCTGGAACCATGGTTACAAAAATTCCGATGAAAAGGTATGCCACTTCTAAAATCGGACCCCATGTGAATTTGTTTGCCAAACGAATTTGTTTTTTTGTAAAAATAAGCGATAAAACGGCACAAGAAGCAATAGCAAATTCGCGAATGAAACTCCAATAATGATTGTCGTGAATAGCATGAATATAATGTTCATTTAAAAAAGCAACCGAAGCAACAACACCTGCTAAAAAAATAAAATTAAAAGTGCCATCCATACGGATAGGTTTTCTATCGAGTTTGTCTTGAATAATTGCTTCAATAGGCTCTTTTTTATAATAGAAAGTATCCACTGCCATATAAATTATCAATAGTACGGCATTTACAAATGCCCATTCGGGCAATAGATGGAAGAACCAATCGAAGGGGGCTCCACGAAGATAAAGTAAAAATAGTGGAGGATCGCCAAGGGGCGTAAGCAAGCCACCACAGTTGGCAACAATGGCAATGAAAAACAAAATCGTATGCATTTTGTATTTCCTTTGAGAATTGGTTTTAATGACGGGTCTAATAAGCAACATGGCTGCTCCAGTGGTTCCCATAATGGATGCCAAAGCAGCACCAATAGCCAAAAATAAGGTATTGACGGTGGGAACGGCTTGGATGTCTCCCCGGAGATGAATACCGCCTGTAATGGTAAAAAGGGCACCCAATAAAATGATAAAAGGAACATAATCAAACAATATTTGATGCATCAAGTTGTCTGTCATTCCATTAATAATTAAATAGATGGCAACAGGGATGCCGAGTGCCACGGATACGATTAATTTATTTTTGTTGTTTTCCCACCAGTGGTGAAACAAGAGCGGACCCACCGCTATCATTGCCAACATGATTAAAAAAGGAATCAATGCCCACAATGGAATGCTTTCTAAGTTCATAAGGTGTAATTTTTATTGTTTACAGAAGCAAAACTAATTATTTATTCCCCAAAAACACGTTTTTTTTTTTGATTTTTGCTTTTTTTAAATTTTAAATTTCAACTTTCAGACTTTCAGCTATTTGGTAGGATGTTATTGGGCTGGATAAATGTCTACTTGTGTATTGTTTTATGAGAAATTGATAAAAAAAAGAGAAATTAATATCATGTTGAGCTCTCTTTTTTATTTTTAATGCTTCGCTATTGTTTGCAAGAACACGTTTTGTTTTTTAGAAAGTTAGCTATTCTCTCTTACTAAATCTCTAATATCTTTGGCTCGTTTTACAAACATAATTTGACATTTTTGAAATGTATTGGTGGGCCATCCGTTCCATAAAAGATAATTACCTTGGCTGTCTTTTGTATTGTATACAGCGGTTGTGTTTTCATCAAAATCCCAAATCATTGTATTGTAGTCGTCTTCAAAACGAATGCCTACATTTATAAACTTGTGATAAACAATAGCATCTAGGTAAGCATTTCCTATTCTAATCATTTCCAAAAGTGTGGTTAAGGCTTTTTGACCAGGAAGTCCTTCGAGTTTCATTTCCAATGTAAAGCGACTTTGTTGTCCGCCCTCAATAAAAAATTCACCTCCATTAAAACTCAGTGTTGAATAATTAAAAACCTGATCTACTTTGGATGCGATTTCACTGTATTTGTTATTGCCATAAACAATAAACATAATCAAGGGACCAGCTGTTGAAATTACTGTTCTGTCGCTGCTTAAATGAAATGCTAAAATCGGAAATTTTAACTTGTTGGTGATGTCTTGTCCTTCCGAGGTGACCACTCTGGTCGCCTCCCATACACCTTCCATGCTGGTTTTTGTGGGTGGCTCCTGGTGAAGAAGTTTATCGCAAGACATGCCAATTACTGAAAGTATAAGAAGTGCTGAAATGATTTTGAATGTTCTCATAATGTTTGTTTTAGCTTGTAAAAATATAAAAAAGAAGTCATAAGTTGAATATTAATCAAAAATTATTCCAACAATAAAAAAAAAGCTGTTATTCATCGAACAACAGCTTTTTAAACGAATGCGATAAAATTACTTCTTTAGAATTTTTTTCAAAACAGTATCTTTATCTAGTTTTTTAGTACAGAAGAACCAGTCTTTACAATCCAATTCACTGTCTTCCATTCTTTCTTTTGCACCACCACATGTGCCTGCAGGAGAGATGATAACATCATCGCCTGGAGTCCAGTCAGCTGGAGTAGCAATTCCAAATTCATCGGCTGTTTGCATTGCAATTAATGCTCTATAAAGCTCATCGAAGTTTCTTCCTAAGCTTAGTGGATAATAGATAATGGCTCTGATAATTCCTTTTGGATCAATAAAAAATACCGCTCTAACAGCTTTCGTATTGCTTTCGCCAGGCATCATCATTCCATATTTTGTAGCAACGTCCATGGTAATATCTTCGATCAAAGGGAATTTCACTTCAATATTTTTCATTCCTTTGTATTCGATCTTTTCTTTAATGGTTCTTAACCACGCAATGTGGCTGTATAATCCATCAACAGATAATCCGACAAGTTTACAATTTGCTTCTTCAAATTGTTTTTCCATTTTTGCAAAAGTCATAAACTCAGACGTACAAACTGGGGTAAAATCTGCAGGGTGACTAAATAAAATAACCCATTTTCCTTCATAATCTTTTGGAAAATTGATGTCTCCTTGAGTTGTTACGGCTTTAAATGAGGGTGCTTTTTCACCTATTCTTGGCATAGGGGTAATTTCTTTTTGTTCCATTTGTTCCATAATTTTATTTTATTAAGTTTATAAATACTATTTTAACAACGAACGGCTTTGAGTTGTAATTGTTCAGTTTTGCCAATAGATTTAATCTATGATAGTATAAGTTTTTTATTTAAAGTTCTGCAAATAAAAACACAAAGAACAAATCGGCCTTTATCGAGCTATAGCGATTTAGTGTTGAAGCCCTATCTCTTTTTCTATTACCTATCATTTAGTTTTGGATGTAAAATGTCTATATAATAAACGACATCAAATGAAGTGAGAGTAAGCAAAAGAATTACTAAGCGATAACATCCTCAATAATTGGATTTGGTTTTGAAAGAACTGTTTTTGTTTTCCAATTTCCAGTTTTGTAATAGATAAATGAAGCCACTGCTCCGAATAGCCATGCCAATGGGATAGCCCACCAAATGCCATCAATACCAATTACTGGAGACAAAAGCCATGCTATCGGAATTCTAATAATCCACAATGAAAACAAAGTGATAAACATAGGAATAAGAGTGTCGCCTGCACCTCTCATAACACCCGCATAGGAGAACATTAATGAAAAAAGAATGTAAAAAGGACTTATAATGCTTAGGTATCTGGCTCCAATTTCTATTACATTTTGGTCGCTGGTAAATATTTTCATCAGATCGCTTGCAAAAATACTGATGAGCAGGCTTGCAAAAATAGAGATAATGGAAGTGAGAATGACCGTTGCTCTAAGTCCTTTTCGTACTCTTTCCATTTTCTTTGCTCCAATATTTTGCCCAACAAAAGCAGATAAAGCGATGGCGAAATTCGTCGCAGGCAAGGAGGCAAATGATTCAATTCTGCCTGCAACCGTATAACCTGCCATAGCATTAGTACCAAATTCGTTAACAATTCGCAGAAGAGCAACCATTCCCATGGCAACAAATACTTGCTGAGCCCCAGATGGTAAGCCAATTCGTAAACTTTGTTTGAAAATAAATCGATCGAACTTTCGGGGTATTAAACTGATTTTAAGTATGTCGTGCGTTCTGTTTAAATAAATAACACTGGTGGTAAATCCAATTATTTGTGCTCCAATGGTAGCATAAGCAGCACCTTTAATGTCCATTCCCAAAACTACAACAAACAGCAACTCTAGTAAAATATTTGTAATTGACGTAAGTACAATAAAATAGAGTGGGGTTCTCGAATCGCCAAGTCCACGCAAAATTGCAATAGAGCCATTAAATCCCGACATGAAAACAATGCCTGCTAAATAGATGCGAATATAACTAACTGCTTCGGGCATAACCTCGGGATCGAGCTGCAACATCGAAAACATATTGGGAGCAAAAATAATCCCAATAATGGAAATGAAAAAAGAAGAAATAAAAAGAAAAACAAATGCAGTGTCAATGGCTCTTTTTACATTTTTTAGATCTTTTGCTCCATAATACTGAGAAATAACAATGGAGATTCCTCCAGATACTCCAATGATTAGAGAAATTAATGCGAAAATTACAGGAAAAGAGGTTCCAATGGCTGCCAAAGCGTTTTTTCCAAGATAGTTGCCAACAATAATAGAGTCAATTAGGGTGTTGAAAATATGAAAAAAATTCCCAGATCGGAAGAGCACA
>JAQUGA010000273.1 GCA_028684405.1 Bacteroidales bacterium
TTGTTTCCGGATTGTTTATTATGCCCGATTCGCCAATGCTCACTTTTTGGTTGCTCGGACTTTTTTATTTTTATGCCGCATTAATCCACGAAAATCCAAGTCGAAAATTCAATACAGATATTCTGTTGGCGGGGCTTTTCACAGGATTGTCAATGCTGTCAAAATACCACGGTGGGATTTTATGGTTTTCGGCGGGATTTTTTGTTCTTATATACCGACGATTTTGGCTCAAAAAACCAGAATTATATATCGCCGTTATTCTGAGTTTAATTGCCTTCTCGCCTGTTTTATGGTGGAATGTCCAAAATGATTTCATTAGTTTTACATTTCATGGAAATCGGGTTTCATTATTAGAAAGTGGCATCAATCTTCAATATTTTGCTCAAGAGCTTTTGGGACAAATAGGATACAATAATCCTTTTTTATGGCTAATTTTTGTACTTAGCATTATCCATTTTAAACGAACTTTTTCGGACAAAGAGCGTGATAAAGGAATTTTCTTTTTATGGTTTTCTCTGCCTTTAGTTTTTCTGTTTTTATTTGTTTCACTCTTTCGTTTTACTTTGCCACACTGGTCGGGACCCGCTTTTGTTACGGCCATAATTCCAGCATCCATCTATTTGACAAAAAATTGGGGAAAAACTCAAAGAAGATTTATTATTGCAGCAATAATACTGTACTTTTCGGTTATTCTAATTTCGTTTATTCACATTAAGACTGGATTTTTATTACCGGAAAGTAAAATAAAAAATGATCCCAGTTCAGAATTAGCTGGTTGGAAAGATTTGAATAAATCATTTTCACAAATCAGAAAATCGCATTTAGAAACCAAGATAATAAACGAAAATCATTTTATGTTGTCCAATAAATGGTTTCCTGCGGCTCATTTAGACATGTATCTTGCTTCCCCCAATAAGTTAAAATTATATGTATATGGGGATTTGGAACAAACGCATAAATTTGCTTGGATAAACGATTATCGAGGCGGTATTAAAAAAGGTCAGGATGCATATTTTATCACCTCAAATACTTCGTTTCGAGATCCAAACGAATCATTATCCAACTATTTTGAAAAAATCCTTCCCCCAGATACGGTTATTTTAAGTCGTTTTTCCAAACCCTACAGAACTCATTATATTTATCTATTAAAGAATTATAATGGAATTAATTTTTTCGAAAAAGCACCCAATATGAAATAAAGAGATCTACATGAGCAACGAATAAGCTATTCGAAACGTCTACACCAAATAACAGATGAAATGTTGAATGAAGAAACCTTAATTAGTGAATGTCTGAAAAATAATCGCATTGCTCAAAAAGAACTTTACGATAAATTTGCTTCAACACTTATGGGGGTTTGCATACGCTACACCAACTCGCGCGAAGATGCTGAAGACGTTTTGATTGAGGGTTTTACCACAATATTTCAAAAGTTAGAGATGTATAAAGGCGAAGGTTCTTTTGAAGGTTGGATGAAACGAATAATGGTAAACACTGCCATTAGTCATTTTAGACAAAATAGCAAATATCGCTTTCACCAAAACATTGATGATGTGTTTGACGTAAGTGAAAAACAAGAAACAGTAATTGAACAGATGGAAGCAAAACGAATCTTACAATTGGTGAACACGATGCCGGAAGGATATCGAGTTGTTTTCAATTTGTATGCCGTGGAAGGTTTCAATCATCGTGAAATTGGTGAGATGTTGAGCATTTCAGAAGGGACTTCTAAATCGCAGTTTTCAAAAGCACGAAAATGGCTTCAAAAAAGATTAAACACCTAAGTTATGAGTTTACTGAGTGAAAAAGATATTATAGAAAGCTTACAGCAATTTTCTGAAATTCCTTCGGAAAAATGTTGGGAAAGTATTGCTCAAAACCTACCACCTGTAAGCCCTCCAAGTGCAGGAAATACAAATGTTGATCCATCCTCGGCAGGCCAATCATTGACTCCGTTTTTCGGCGGAATTGCAGGAAAAATTACCGCTATTGCAACAACGGCTATTGTAGCCACGTCTGTTGGTTTGTTGTATCATTTTAATTCTGAAAAAGAATCTACAAATGAAAATCTTGTAAAAACAGAAATTGTAATAACTCCAGAAGATAAACCCCTTGAAACCAAAGAGATAATTATTATTGATAACACTCCAACAGAAAACAAAAATACTGAAAAGACAAATAAAATCTCTGTTGAAAAAAAGAATGAAGTTGACAAAAAAGAAATCCATAAAGAACAAAAAGGTAGCTTAACGGATAATACAGCCAAACCTCAAACTTCACCTATCGAAAAAGGAATAATAAAAGACACTCTTTCTTCTATTGTTGCCAACAATCAGACTAATGCCTCAAGCAAAACACCTGTTCAAAAGCAAGAAATTGCAACTCAAATTCCAACGCTTAAAGAAGAGCATTTTGAAACTGAAGATTCTGAAAATATCTCTGAAAATAAAAACGAAACTCAGCCCACTGTTGCAACGTCAAACAAGCTCGAAAAACTTGATGTGTCTCAAATCGTAGTTCCCAATGTGTTCACTCCAAACAAAGATGGATACAATGATTATTTCGTATTTAAAAATCTCGAAAACTTCCCAAAAAACAGATTGATCATTGTTAACGCCAAAGGGAACAAAGTATATGAGCGCTACCAATACGACAATTCTTGGGATGCTCCAAACTTGCCTGACGGAACCTATTTCTTCATGTTAGAAATCAGTGATGGCAATTTAAGCTCAACAATTCAGGGAGTAGTTCAAGTTTTACGATAATCATTCTTTAAAATATATACTTGAAGGTTTCTAAACCGATTTATTTGTGTACATTTGTTTCGACATTTAAGGTATCTGTTTTGTTTTGCATCATTTGTTTTACAAACACAAAACGTACAAACAATAAGAATAAATACAA
>JAQUGA010000274.1 GCA_028684405.1 Bacteroidales bacterium
ACAATAATCGGGTTGCTTACTTTTCCGGGCATGTCCGGACTGGTGTCCATATGTGCTATAAAACCAATTACAGGAGCTTTTGTATCGATGTTTGATGGAAGACTTGCCATCACATATCCATATTCGTCAACGCTTACTTCTTGTAATCCAATACTTCTTAGTTCACCGGAAAGATAATTTGCAAATTCCATCTGTTTTTGAGTCGATGGATATGTTTCACTTTTTTCATCCGATTGGGTGTCGATGGCAATATATTTTAAAAATCTTTCTTTAATTGCTTCTTTCATAATTTTCTATTTATAAACAGACAAGCCTTGAGGCTCGTCTGTTTGGTTATTAATTAAGCTTCATTTTCGGGTTCTACTTTTGCTTGTTTTGCATCTAAAATGAGATATAAACACAGCAAAATAAATATTCCTAATCCAAGATATTCAGCAGCTGCAGTTTTTGACCATGCGGTCATAAACATATCAATGTTTGCAAATCGCAGTATAGCACTAACTACGCCCATAATAGCACCGCCAGCAATAAGTCCAGATGCTACAAGAGTTCCTCTGTCGCGACGAGCATTGTTTAGTTTTTCGTCTTTTGAACGACTGGCAACGTACCATGCAATGGCTCCACCCACCAATAGAGGAGTGTTTAATTGAATTGGGATAAACATTCCCAAAGCAAATGCCAATGCAGGAACTTTCAGTTTGTCCAGAATAAGCGCCAGGAATGCTCCTCCAATATAGAGCATCCAAGGAGTGCTTTCGCCAGACATCAAGGGTTTAATAATGGAGGCCATGGCGTTTGCTTGCGGAGCGACCATAGAACCTTCGCCAGTATAGCCGTATGTTTTACTCAAAATCAAAATAACACCACCTACCGTTATGGCAGAGACAAAAGTTCCTAAAAACTTCCATGTTTCTTGTTTGTAAGGCGAAGTTCCAATCCAATATCCAATTTTTAAATCGGTGATAAATCCCCCAGCCATTGCTAATGCTGTACAAACTACACCCCCAATAATGAGTGCTGCAACCATGCCCGAAGGACCGCTAAGACCAACTGCTGCCAAAACAAAAGAGGAGAGGATCAATGTCATCATGGTCATCCCAGAAACGGGATTGGTGCCCACGATGGCAATGGCATTGGCCGCCACAGTGGTAAACAAAAATGCAAAAAACATAACAATGGCAACTCCTACCAAAGCAATAAGAAGATTGTTGACCACTCCAAGCCAGAAAAATACAAAAATTAAGAGAGTTGTGATAACAAGTCCAAAAAGAATTATTTTCATTGAAATATCGCGCTCCGTTCTTTTTAGATTGTTTGTTTTAGAAGTTTTGGAAAATGTTTCGCTCACCGCTAATCCCATTGCTTTTCTGATGATTTTCGATGATTTTGCCACCCCAATTAACCCTGCCATGGCTATGGCTCCAATACCAATATATCGAGCATAGGTGTTAAAGATTTCTTCGGCCGACATACTGCTCAGTAGCGTAATGGTATCGCCATCGACCATTGCAAATTGTGAAAAGAGAGGGACAATAACCCACCATGCAAAGAAAGAACCGCAGGCAATGATGAGTGCATATTTTAGACCAATAATATAGCCCATTCCCATCACAGCGGCTCCAATGTTGAGTTTGAAAACCAGTTTAAATTCGTCTGCTATTTTCTCGCCATAGGGGAGAACTCTCGAAGAAAAAACTTCGGCCCAGGCTCCAAATGTTGCTACAACAAAGTCGTAAACCCCACCAATTAATCCACTAATGAGCAATAGTTTTGCTTGATTGCCTCCTTTGGCACCCGAAACCAATATTTCGGTGGTTGCAGTGGCTTCCGGAAATGGATATTTTCCATGCATGTCGGAAACAAAATATTTTCGAAATGGAATTAGAAATAAAATTCCCAAAAATCCACCAAATAAAGAGGCTAAAAAGATTTGATAAAACTCAATCTGAAGGTTTAATTCGGGGGAGCTTTCAGAAATGATATACAGAGCGGGAAGTGTAAAAATGGCTCCCGCAACAATAACTCCCGAACTGGCTCCAATAGACTGAATAATAACATTTTCGCCCAAAGGGTTTTTTCGCTTTGCTAAGGTTGAAGCGCCTACGGCAATAATGGCAATGGGAATGGCTGCTTCAAAAACTTGTCCGATTTTTAATCCGAGATATGCTGCTGCTGCCGAAAAAATAGCCGCCATAATAATTCCCCAGATTACCGACCAGGCATTTACTTCCGGATAAATCTTGTCCGGATTCAAAATGGGTTCATAAACTTCACCCTCTTTTAGTTCACGATATGCATTTTCGGGCAATTCGTGCTTAATTTTGTCATCCATGTTTGTCATATGAAAGTTTTTTTATTTCAGGACAAATATAGGTTTTTTTTGAAAAATTAAGCTTTTTTTTAAAATTATTCAATTGAAGCTTCTTCTGTTTTTTGTTTTAATGTTTTTAAGTGTTTGTATTTCATCTATTTGTGTTTTCCTTTGATAATAAAATATTATTTGTTTTTTTTTAGATTGTTTAATAAAATGTATTTGATTTGTACACTAAATCAAACTTTCTGTTTTTATTTTAAAATGATTTTTCTTATATTTGTGTCTGAAACATGGGGGTAATTCTTTGCTCTAAAAGTATTTTTTAAAAGAAAAATATTAATTCTGTAATAAATATTAGATTATTGTATTACTTTAGTTGAAAATATTGAAGTTCGTTTTTTTTATCACAATATGTTGTTTATATGAAACGTGTATTTTTCACATTATTATTTGCCCTATTATCTTACTCATTTGTATACGCTGCTCACGACCCTGTTTCTCGAGGAGCAAAAGCGGCAGCAATGGGAGGTGCTTCTGTTGCAAATGTTGATTTTTGGGGCGTTTTTAACAATCCTGCCGTCAATGCTTA
>JAQUGA010000062.1 GCA_028684405.1 Bacteroidales bacterium
TTTTGTCAGCTGATCAGAGTAGTTGTTCTTTTTATTGCTTAGCTCTATGTAATTACTTACGCAGGTGTTTTCGGCTGTCATTTCCTTTTCAAGCTCGTCCATCTGAAATCTGTATCCGATTACTTCCGAACGCTTCATAATGATGTCTATGCGTAGTTGTTTTTTGAATGCGATTGTGTTGTTTGCTGCCATTATAAGTTGTATTTTGTAGATATATAAACTTCTTTTAATCCTGAATTTATTGCTGCGTTTGGGTTTGACCTGCGGCTTTTTGCCTGCTTAAAAGCTCTCATTTTAGCAAGCAGAATATTGTGTTCCCTATTTTTACTTTCGTAATCAGGATCTCCAATGTTCTTTTCAAGCCAAAACTCTAAAGAGTTTGCTCTTTGCCGTAATTCGTCCTGAGCGTCCATTAGTTTAGCTTCTCCAAGCGTTTGATGTCCTGCGCACGGTTTTGATTCTTTTGATAAATCATCCTGAGACGCTCGGTGGTGTTCATCAACTCAGCCACATTCATTGCATATAGCACTTTTCCCGAAATTCGTGGTTGTACAAGATAATTATTGACAGCATCCCATCCCTCAATAGCACCACCTTTGATGCCTAACTTTCCTAACCAACAAAGCACCACTGATCTGTTATGACGAATGGCATCGCTGCTATCAACTTTGTTCAGATTTGCAATCAACTCGGTCAACTGCTCGTAGGTTAAATCTTTGCTGGAGCTTACATTGTATTTTTCCAATATTTCCAACTTCATGTCCATAATGCCTTTTGCGGCCAAAATTGCATGCATTTGTTTAATCAGCTTTTTTGTTTCCATGTCTGTTGTGTCTTTGAATATTAATTCGATATCCTTGTTTAAAAGAACTTTCAGCATATGCTGATGAGCAATGCTGCCACAAAAACCATAAAGAATTTTGTCATCTGCAAAAAAAGTAATACGGTTGCTCAATGGCTCATAAACTGCTTTTGTAATTACTGTCATTGTTTTCATAACTATCTGTGATTAAATGGGAATTCAATTATTAAATTATCATTCGTCTCAAAAAAGCCAAGCATGCCCGTCACTTCAAAAGGAACTATTTCGGTAACATTAGCAAGATGCCAGGCGTGCAATTGAACATGTGGATTGTACTTGACAAAAGCAGCCGATTCGTGCTTCGGTAAAAAGGGAGTAACATCAACAATTTCCACAGTTGCAATTGCCATTCCTGCATTTTCATAAAAATCGTGAACGTTTTCAAACTTGGGAAACTCATCATTGGGCCAATAGACTTGATGGACATAGACGAGATTTTTAGACACACAAATTAAGAGTTTGCCTCTATAATCTGTTTTTCTGCTTCGCACCTCAATGGTTTTCAAACCTTTCATGATTAAGGTTGCGTAAGGATTTTTAACGGATAATGATTTCATATATTTATTTGTTTGATTGGTTTATTCTCCGTGATAAAGAGTAGCTTTGAATTCGTCGATAATAAGAGTGCCGCCGGGGACACGTCCATATATTTGTGCTGACAATCCGACTACATGGGCAATTACTTTAGCTAGTTTTTTGATTAACTTAGCGGTTGATGTATAGGGCTCTTTTCGCTCTTCGTGGGCAATAAAGACAAACAATTTATTAGGAAATTTATTTAGAAGCTCTTTGAACTTTCCATATTTCAACTCATCGTTATATACAGTTACATTGTCGACAAATACAATATTGGCAGCATTTCGCTTTGCCAACTTTATCATTAAATCTTCGATTGTAATATATTCGAGAAACTGAATTGAACGATTTTTAGAATCTAATCCGGCTCTTTTGCAAGCATCGACAAAAGCCAAGTCGGTGCCTTCCTCTGCAGATATATACAATACTCTTTTTTGCAACGACAGATAATCAGCCATCATGAGCGAAAACCATGTTTTTCCATTTTTTCAGCACCAAAAACCAACCATGCACCGCACGATTCCGGACTTCCAAAAACATCAGCCCAAACGCCATCCATCTCAAGGCATTTGTGTTTTTTTGCGTATAAATTACTTATTGATAATGCTTTTGCCATGTCTTTATGAGTTTAGAATCAATAACGACTCTGCACGTCTTAGCCCGCCAATGCTTCCATCTTGACTCACCATACATTTTCGCACGATTGTAGGTATTATCTCCTTGTTTGTTGAATTCACGGTTAAAACCTCGGTTATCATCTTTTTGTAGAAGTTGATTTTTTCGGTTTTTTCGATTGGAATAAGAGAGGAGTATTTTGACGAATAACGAGAAAACAACTCTCGGTACCCGACCTTTTTTGAATGAATGCCACTTTCAAACTTCTGACGAAGCCCATCAGCTCCAATCATATACCATCCACAGATACCTTCTGTTGCATTCCAGAGTTCTTTGATAAGCAATATCACCGAATAATCAACATCACCAGCCTCGTCAAGCAACACAACAGGCTCTTCTAGGATGCGAAGCGAATATTTAATATTTTCCATGATATCAGCAAGTCTACCATTGCCTGACACGCCGATTGATTGAGCCAACTTGCAAATGAATAGTTTTTTGGATTTTGCCTGACTACAATCTAAATAAAAACAGTTTTTAAGCGTACGAGATAGATGTTTGGCAGATACCGTTTTGCCAATTTCGGGTTCATCTACCAAAATACGAGCTTTTGAATAGGACTTGCAAAACAAAACTTCCTCTTCAATCATTTTAACGACATCTGTTTTTACAAATTTCCACGACCGCTCCGAGTTGGACACTTCCAAAATTCGACCAATGGTGAGCCATTGTGAATCACTCACAATATTATCGATTTCGCCATTTTTTATCCGGGAGTAGATTGAACTATGAAGCTGATACTTTTTTGCAAATGCAGAATCGGTACCGCCATAATTTTTACGATCTTCAAGCATCGCCTTAATTACTTTTCCTTTAAATTCTAGTGTAAGATTCATATTGTTGTTTTATATAAGTGTTTAATATCTATCTTTTAGCGATGTTGATTTAAAGCCCGTTTCAATACTCATTAAATCATCATTAAATTCTTCCAAAATTTCCACGTCATCAAATTCAGTATTTGCGACTACCGCTGATGATCGTTTCAAATCTCGAACCTGAAACTTATTATTCAAAACTCGTGGGCGATTATCAATCACGGTTACCTTATCAATTGCTTTGCGTTTGTTTCTGCCATAAGATTCAAGCGTAGCCACGTAGGAACTCATAAGCTCACGTTTTTTAATATCGTCATCGGTTTGTTCAATCCGAGCCTTGGCATAGGTTGGCTTCGCAATTAATTCGCACATGCATTTAGTACCAATGTATGCGTATGCTTTTAGCACTCGGGCATCATTGCCATCTAGCCAATAAACATCCAATTGTTCACCTTCAACGAGCTTCATTTTGTTAATCAATGAATCACCGGTGCAAATATTTCCATTATCGCCAAGCAAAAACTCACGTCCCTGAAGCTTAACAATGCCAACATTGCATGATGTAGCTGTTTTGTAGCCCAAATACGGAACAATACCTCGCCAGTTGGTAGGTTTGATTTCGGGATGTTGCATTTCGCAAAATACTTCCCATCGAGTTTTGTCGGTATATATTGAATGAGGAGAGTTGTTCCAATCTTGAATTTCTTGCAAACATTCATTTACAATTCGTTCGTAAGGCAACATAACGGCAGGCTTAGCACCTGCTTGATTTGCCTCGGCACAGGCAAACGGACGAGCAATCCATCCCTCACGTGTCTTTTCGTTGCCATAACGTGCCATTTCATTATATCGTTCAATAATCTTTGCACGAGCATTATTAGCTTCAATTCTAACGAACTGAAACATATTATCCTCTTTTAAAAACGTTTCCGTAAACGAACTATTCAGCGAACTTTCTGCTTCCAACTCGGCAGGCATAGGCAAATTCCACTCGGCAAAATTACGCACCAATTGGCGATAAAAAGCGGTAATAATACCCTCTTTTGTAGTTCCATAAACCCAATTCACATAACATTCGCTGGCAACATCAATTGCCATGTAAAACCAAACTCGTTTCCCTTTTGCATATTCAAAAGGCGGTTGTCTGTCATCAACTGAAATAAGAGAACCTGCAAATTTGGGTCTGTCCAAAGAGTGATATGGCTTGAAGGCTCCCATCAATTTTTGACGATCGCCAGAACGCATTGCATATGTTGCTATTTTGGAATCCCACTCCGATAAATAATTATAAACGGTTCCTTTTGACAATTTTGGAAAATCCTTGGGATTATAAAGCTCGCCAGTAACATTGTTGATGACTTCAACATAGCCGCTCAAAAAACCATCATACGCAGCGGCAACCTCCGTAAAATTGGGTTTGTATGCTTGCGTGGCAAATAGGCTTTCAAACATTTTAAGCGTTGCGTCATCTACTTTCTGACCATTCGTATTCAAGTGTTTGCCACTTATCAAATATTGCTTACCAAGCTTATCAAATCGCTCGGCAGTCTCCTGAAAACGTCTGTAATTTTCGGGCAAAGTATGCTCTAATTCGTATTTCTTCTTCAAAATTGGTTTTAGGCTGGTAGCATCCGAGCATAAGGTTTGCCAAATGCGTTTGGGGCGATGCCCTTTTGCAACGATATCGTTAATGCGAGCCTCTTTCAACTTAAAAACAGCATTCAAAACAGTTGCATTTGCAACATATATTGCCTGTTTTTCTTCATCAATAGCACTGCCATCCCAAAACTGATAATCTTGATAAAACTCAACCACCTCTTTTTCGATTTTGAAAAAATGCTCCAATACGTGCAAGCCCTTGCGAGGATCGACCAACTCCGACTTTATCCGTGGAGGGAGTGAATCAAATTCGATTAGTGCTTGTTTTGTATAACATCCCGATTGTACTTTTCGCATACCATAATCTCGTTTCAGATCACGAGAAACCAGAACTTTTATCGACTCCACATTTTTATAAAACCGTGGCACTAGCTCCTCGTATGTTACTACCAATATGTTGTTTTGTGTAAAGTGCGGCATCGTCGTTTTTCTTTTAAAAAGCACGTCTTTCCGTGCTGTCACCCTCGTTTCGTGGGTTTCGTAAACGCTGTCGTTTTAGTCATTGCTATTTATATTTGCGAGACGTGCACCGGCCAAGGACTCGAACCCCAGAGTATGCCATTCAGGTAAAAATGCTTAATTTTGATTTGTAAATTCAGCTTCTATTTTTTGGCGGATAGTAATAAGTTCGATGGCAGCATCGCGCACGGCATCTTTCAGAGTCCGCCTGCCTATCATTTGACTTCGGACAGTTTCGGGATGCTTCCCTGCTTTTTTGCCGATCAACATATAATCACCGTACTGTAATTTTTCGTAAATTTCTTGGCGTGTCATTTTTTTTTGTTTATTTGCTTAATATTATGGTACAAAGATAATACAGAAATCCTGAATTGTCAACCACTTTTTACATTATTTCTGAAAAAAATGAAAGAAATAACAAAAGACACTATAAATCAAAGGTTTAAAATTGCCGTTAATTTGCTAATCAAAGAAAAATTAGCGAAAAACAAAGCGGAAATAGCGGAAAAGCTAAACAGTTCTCCTCAAAAATTTTCAGAAATTCTGAATAATAGAATGAATGTTAGTATTGAGATGATATCAAGATCTGTCATTGAATATCAAATTAACCCATATTATATTCTAACTGGAGATGGTGACGTAATGAAAAAATATGAAGAATCATGCGAATGCACACATAGTTATGAAAGAGATGAACGCATAAAAGAATTAAAAGACACCATCGCTATACTTAAGAATCATATCCAACTACTTAATGAATCAAAAAACGAGGATGCCACCAATGCCTCGGTTGCAGATGTCGGATAAAAGACGGCATACGCATACCATTATATAGATAAAGCAACTCGCAAAGTTGCTTTATCTCCGCACACACATCTCTTTTGCAATACCAACAAGCAGTAGAACCCACATAAACAACTGTATTACAGCATAATACAAAAAAATATGGGGAAACAAGTGTTTACAAAATGGGGGTGCGTTGGTGGCTATTTGCTACAAAAAAGAGAGGTTTTAATACACGAATCCCCCCATTTTAGAGCCACAAAAATACATACATCCATTTACCCAACCGTTTACCCAACTAATTACCCATTTACATTTTTCTCTATTTTTTCAGTGTTTAAACGGCAAAAAGCCTCTCCCGGAGTGATCGTTTTTAAACGTCATCCAAGAGAGGCAAAATTGGCAAAACCACATAATCAACAAAAGAGCGCAAACGGCATATACAGCCAACTTAACGCAAGCACCGAAGCACCGCAAGCACCAAGCAGAGAGCCATACCACCTAAAACAAAAACAGCCCACTAAAACTAGCAGACTGTAGGCGTTTAAATCTTGTAATCGTTAGTGTAGCTCATTTCACACCCATTGGTAGCCATAATCGCTTTAAAATTAGCCATTCGAAGTCATTCGCAATCCATTCACAATCCATTTCAAAGCCATTTTGTACCATTCGTAAAATAACGCAAATCGGGCAAAATAGGAGTAAAGCTTAGGTAAATAGGAGTTTTTCGGGCAAAATATAAAGAGAAGATATGTACTTTTCATTTTAAGCCCCGTACGCACTTGCAAGCAGAGAAGGTTTGGAAAGCATTAATAATCATCTAAGAAGCTTGTCGGAAGATGCTTATGAGCATTTAAAAGGGAAATTAAAAATTGGTGTTCAGTGGGATTCGGAAGTTACAATAAGTCCAAATAGACATTTAGTAACTCAAGTTTATTGTTCTGCTCTGCCTGTAGCATATTCTAATATTGAAAGAGAATTGTGGCGTGATTTTGCGAAACTTATCTTGGAAGCCACATACGAGGCTACTTTGTTTGTCGCTTTGCAAAATTACGAAAAGACAAAGAATGCTAAAGTGTACCTGACTTTAGTCGGTGGTGGTGCTTTTGGTAATGAAGAAGAGTGGATTTTGAATGCTCTCAAAAAATCAATAAGGAAATTTTCAAATACTCCTCTAGATATTAAAATTGTTAGTTATGGAGCTTCGTCTCGGGCTATTCAGCAATTTATTGATTCTCTAAAAAATAAGAAGTATTAGAGTTTGTAATGTTTTGCTTTTGCTTAAATATTTGATTGTTCTCAATTAGCTATGAAAACAGATTTTGAACTTTCAAACATATTAATTAAATTTGCTTGTGGTGAAACAAACAAGAGCTTTAAAACTTGTTACTATTGAAAAGGAGCAAATTATTATTGTCTTGGATGCAAAACGAACAACACAATGGCAGTTAATAAAATAAAAGATATAATTAAACAGAATCACAACGATCTTGCATTTGTGATTGGTAATGGGGTGAACAGATACCCCAATAATGCTTGCGCGCGCTCCTGGGATGATTTATTGATACAATTATGGGACAAGGTCTCTCCTGAACCTTTGGTGAGTAAGCCACACGGAATTTCATTGACGGAGTTTTATGATGTTTTGGATATTGAAAATATACAAAATGTGGATCTTCAAAAAGAAGTGGCTATTTTAATGAAAAATTGGCAACCTCTTTGTCAGCACTCTTTGATTATTGATAAAATAAGAAATTTAGATGTTCCATTGTTGACCACAAATTTTGATGAAACAATTGCACGTACTTTTGATTATCAGCAATATAGAACTGAGCAAGACGGGTTTACCGATTTCTATCCTTGGACAACATATCATGGAAACAAGCAGCTGAACTCGCCCACGGATGGTTTTGGAATATGGTATATAAATGGAATGATTAGCTACTATAGGAGCATTCGCTTGGGATTGAGTCACTATATGGGAAGTGTAGAAAGAGCCAGAAATCTCCTACACAAAGGAGATGAAGAAAGACTTTTTTCGGGCAAAAACGTTTCAAATTGGAAAGGATACAAAACCTGGCTTCATATTGTTTTTAATAAATCTTTGTTCGTTTTCGGATTGGGACTAGAAGAAAATGAGACTTTTATTAGATGGATTTTAATAGAACGAATAAAGTATTTCAAAGCCTTTCCCGAGAGAAGTCACAAGGCATGGTACATAAATATACGGAGCAACAGCAAAACAGATCAAGGAAAAAAGTTTTTTCTGGAGAGAGTAGGATTTGAAGTAATAGATGTAGATGATTTTTCTGATATTTATGAAAAAATATGGGTGTAAAACATTTTATATCTGTGTTTTTCAGTGGTTCAGATAAATATACACTTAAAGACAATCTCCTGAAAAAGATGAATTAATCTTTTACGTTTTACTACAATTTTGCCAAAATTTTTCCTGATTTTCCAACAAAAACAGATTGTCAAACGTTAGTCTTCATATTAAAAAAGAATTATCATGAAGCACACATATAGCGTAATAGGGATGACATGTTCAGGATGTCAAGCAAATGTAGAGCGAGCATTAAATAGTTTACCAGAAATTGAAAAAGTTAACGTTAATCTTGCAAAATCTGAAGTAATTATCGAAACGAGCTCTCACATTCCATTGGAAAAATTACAGAAAACTTTATTAGAAGCCGGTTTACACTATACAATAGAGATGCCTAATCATGAAAAACAGCTTACTTATAGCGTACATGGAATGTCATGTTCAGGATGTCAAGCAAATGTAGAAGAAGCATTGAGTAGTTTGCCAGAAATTAAAAAAGTAAGTGTTAATCTTGCAAAATCTGAAGTGGTTATTGAAATGAACTCTCACATTCCATTGGAAAAATTACAGGAAACTTTATTAAAAGAAGGTTTGCATTATACAATAGACTTGCTAGATAATAAGGAAGAACAGCCAAAAGAGGTAATTTCTCACAAAAAACCTAAACCAAAAGGGAATGAAGTTTATTATTGCCCGATGCACTGTGAAGGCGATCTGACGCATGATAAACCAGGAGATTGTTCAGTTTGTGGAATGCCTTTGGTGGAAGAACCTCAGGCAGTTCAAGAGCAGCAGTATACATGTCCGATGCATACAGATATTATTACGAATAAACCAGGTTCTTGTCCCAAATGTGGAATGGATTTAGTGCCCATAAAACCTGCAGAAAGTGAAGAACAGAAAGGATATAAAGAGCTGGTCAAAAAGATGAAAATTGCCGTGGCTTTTACTTTGCCCGTTTTTTTAATTTCTATGAGTGATATGATTCCCAACAATCCTTTGGCCCTAGTTATGGATCACCAAAGTTGGAATTGGGTGCAGTTTTTTCTGACTTTACCCGTTGTGTTTTATGCTTGTTGGATTTTCTTTGTTCGAGCATGGAAATCCATTGTAACTTGGAATTTAAACATGTTTACCTTGGTTGGAATAGGAACCGGAGTCGCTTTTTTGTTTAGCGTTTTGGGTTTGCTTTTTCCAAATATTTTTCCGGAGGAGTTTAAAACGGATTCGGGAACGGTATCCTTGTATTTTGAATCTGCTGTTGTTATTTTAACCTTGGTTTTGTTGGGACAATTACTCGAAGCCAGAGCGCATCGTCAAACCAGTGGTGCAATAAAAGCTCTTTTGAAAATGGCGCCTTCAGAAGCTGTTTTGGTCGAAAATGGAGTTGACAAAGTGGTTTCTATTCACGATATCCAGGTGGGGAATTTGTTGAGAGTAAAACCCGGTGATAAAATCCCTGTTGATGGGAAAATTACAGAAGGGAATAGTAATGTGGATGAATCCATGATCTCAGGAGAACCAATTCCTGTAGATAAAAATGAAGGGGATAAAGTAAGTGCGGGAACCATTAATGGCAACAAATCTTTTGTCATGATTGCTGAAAGAGTGGGAGCCGATACCTTGCTTTCTCAAATTATTAAAATGGTAAGTGACGCAAGTCGCTCCCGCGCTCCCATTCAGAAACTTGTAGATACCATTGCAAAATATTTTGTTCCGATTGTTGTTTCAATTTCCGTCCTAACATTTATTGTCTGGGCCATTTTTGGACCTTATCCAGCCTACGTTTATGCTTTTGTAAATGCAATTGCTGTATTAATTATTGCTTGTCCTTGCGCCTTGGGTTTGGCTACTCCAATGTCGGTAATGGTAGGCGTTGGAAAAGGGGCTCAATCGGGCGTTTTAATTAAAAATGCGGAAGCTATAGAAACGATGAATAAAGTAAATGTTTTAATCATTGATAAAACAGGAACCATTACGGAAGGTAAGCCCTCCGTAGAAAGTGTTTATTCCGTAGAGGGAAATAATCAATTAGATTTATTGCAAAAAATAGCTTCATTAAATCAGTATAGCGAGCATCCTTTGGCAGAAGCCGTTGTGAAATATGGCAAAACCAGAGGCGTTCAGTTGGTTGATGTAAAAGATTTTGAAGCCATCGCAGGCAAAGGAGTTGTGGGAACCGTTGTAGATAAAAAAGTTGCATTGGGTAATTTGAAATTAATGGAAGAAATTGGTGCAGAAATTTCTAATGATTTAACCCAAAAAGTGATTGCCGAACAAAAACTTGGAAAAACACTCTCTTATATTTCAGTGGATAAAAAAGCAGTTGGTTTTGTCGCCATTTCAGATGCTATAAAAAAATCCAGCAAAAAAGCTATTGCCGAACTCGTTCATAAGGGCGTTGAGGTAATTATGATGACTGGGGATAACAGAAATACGGCTAAGGCAGTTGCTGATTCTCTAAATTTAAGCAGTTATGAAGCAGAATGTTTGCCTGAAGATAAGTTTAATAAAATAAAAGAATTGCAAGCACAAGGCAAAATAGTTGCCATGGCAGGCGATGGAATAAATGATTCTCCAGCCTTAGCACAAGCGGATGTTGGTATTGCTATGGGAACGGGAACGGATGTCGCCATTGAAAATTCAGAAATTACTTTGGTTAAAGGCGACTTAGATGGAATAGTGAAAGCCAAGAACTTAAGTCACGAAGTAATGAAAAATATAAAACAAAATTTATTCTTTTCATTTCTCTATAATACGCTCGGTGTACCAATCGCTGCTGGTGTTTTATTCCCTGTTTTTGGAATTCTACTTTCTCCCATTATCGCTGCTGCGGCAATGAGTTTTAGCTCGGTTTCGGTAATTGCAAACTCGTTGAGACTAAAAGGTATAAATCTGAATAAATAATTTTAAAAAAAATCGAGAAGATTTAAAACAAATCACTGATATGTGAAAAATTAAAGATGGAGAAAAGAATTTCTTCAGAAGAAAATTTTATAGAAACAAGCAACTCCTTCAGCTCGCTACTCTTTTTTGTTTGCAGTGTCTTGACATTTTAAAGCCCTTAAACCTTGTTTTGTAATTTTTATCTTTTAAAATTGTTTGGATTTTTTACAGATAAAACAATATTCAATTATGGAAAAAGTTAATGTTCTAATTATTGGCGGTGAAGTATAGGCGGTTCTAGCGTTGGTGAGTTGACAAATTCAATTGGATTTTTTAATTCAAAATCACGTAAATATAAATTCTTTACTCACCGCACAAATTGGAACGCATCCATTGCTAACAGGTTCAGCTGCTGCCTATCCATTAATAAAAGCCGCTGAAGTTGTGGTAGGTAAAATGAGACATTAATATTATTTGTTTTATTGGAAATATATTATTTGCAAAAAAACTCAACACCTCTCAATGACAGAATAATATTTAATCTTCAATCCTCATAAAACGAACAAGATAAGCTTCATTAACATACTTGTTTGCATAAATAAGATATATTATTCCGTCTTTTGTAAACAAAAAAAAGATATATGTGTTGTAACAGAAGAACTGAAAAACCTGGCACATTGTGACCATGTAAATAAATATTATTAAAAATTGAAGATTAACTTAAAAATGAAAAGATGAAAAAAACAATCGTAATTTTAATTGTAATGTTAAGTCTAGGTTTCTTTGCTCAAGCTCAAGTAAATCCCCATGCTATAGGATTGCGTCTTGGTGGAGATGGACATTCAAATGGTGCTGAAATATCATATCAACATGGGTTTAGCTCAGCCAATCGTCTGGAACTCAATTTGGGATTTAGCGGATATAGACACTATAATAGTCTATTTATTTCTGGAACATATCAATGGAATTGGAATATCGTCAGCGGCCTAAATTGGTATGTTGGTCCTGGTGCTGCCGTTGGTTTTTATAATTATAACGGCCGTTCAAAATCAAGCGGTGCAAGCCTTGGAATTG